>NZ_JSEH01000020.1 GCF_000801335.2 Desulfovibrio sp. TomC | reverse complement strand
TATTTGAGAATGCCCTCGTCACCTGCTCCCGAATCCCCTGCGTGGTATCGTTGACGAATCGCGCGATGACCGCGTCGTAAACTTCTAATGCCTCTTGTGGTCGTTTGAGTCGCCCGAGAGTAACGCCTTTGTTAACCATAGCCGTCGCCACCAGCTCCCGAATTTCCGGTTTGGTCTCATTGCCGAACCGCGTGATGACTGCGTCGTAGGCCTCTAATTCTTTATTGGGTCGTTTGAGTTCTCCAAGGGCGAAACCACGATTGAAGAGCGATTTAGCGGCGTTCTGCTGGGTTGTATCTTTGCTTGAAGCCGATTTCAGCCAGTACTCAGCAGCACTTGAAAAATCTCCTCCATAATATGCTGCGAAAGCTTTGGCAGACCAGTCTTGAGCAGTAAAGTCATTTTCAGGTTTTTCTTTTGTCGTATCTGCAATTTGTACAAGATCTTTGCGTTCTGATTCGTCAATTGGTCCTAAATTTCTTGATTGTATTAAATCAATGGCTGCATTATGTTTGCTGTCTAGGTCTTTTATGTGGTCATCAAGGTGCTTCTTGGCTTCTCGTTCGTAGGTGCATGTTTTATTGTAGGAATCAGTAATAAACTGGTCTATGATTGTGTGAAGTTTGTCTTTTTCTTCCACAAACCATCTGTTGACGCCAGACCGGGCCTCTTCCACAGCTTTTTGATAGGTGAGTACACCGCCTACCGCGACGACACCGGCAAAAAGCAGCGATAAAATTGCAGAACTCAAGGTGACGCTGAAATTCACATCACTTACCCGGCTGTGTGCATCTGAAATGCGATCCTTGTGCGATTCGAGCGTAGCTAGCGCATTGCCTGCATTGGTCTTCGCCGTCTCAATATCCGCCGCCTTTGCCGCCTGCTCCTCCCGCAACTGCCGTATCTCCAGCTCCATCCGCGTCAATCGCTCGCTGACACTCTCGCCAGCAACAGGTGCCGCAGCAGTCGCCGCACCATTGCCGGCCTTGGCCGCAAGCCCGACGCCGGCCGTCACCAACCCCACGACCAGCCAGCCGGTCAGCAAAGTCACGGCCAGGAAGGCCCGGCCACGGCGGCGCGGCAGTAAGTCTTTCAGTGTGTCACGGCGTGTTGCGTATCCCATGCGGTGCTCCAGACTGTCGGTAGGATGCGTCGCTCTATACGCAATATTCCATGCGGCGGCAATATCTCGCGGCGTCTGCCCGGATGGCGGCGACGCACTCCAGGGGCCGGCGCAGCGTCAGGAGGCAGGCAGCCATACTGGCCGGCCTGCACAATTGCGTGCAGCGAACCTACGAATGAAACCAGTCAGTTCGACAAGGTTTGAGTCCTGGTTTGCGACGATATTTGAAAGAAGTTGATTCTATTGGAATTCAGCTGTGTTGGCTATATCCGAAGTGTTATCTCTTCGTTGCGTCGGCGATAACTGCGAATGATGGCTCAGTAACATAGGAAAGATGCGTAGACGAGACTATCGCGGAAATGCTATTGAGACTTTATTGCTTGGCATCATATTCGACATAGGAGGAAGTATGTGCAAACGTGCGGTTCTTCTTGCTTTTGTCGTGATGTTTGTCTCTGCCGGATGGGCCGGTGCCTGGACGGTTCCCAGTACAGGCATAACAAAATGCTATGATACAACCGGAGAAATTACCTGTCCCAATCCTGGTCAGGCCTTCTACGGGCAAAACGGCAACTTTCCGGGGCAGGCCCACGCCTTTGTCGACAACGGGGATACGGCCACAGATCAAATAACGGGCCTGGTGTGGCAAAAAACGCCGGATGGCGTAACCCACAATTGGGACGCTGCGGCGGCCTATTGCACGGGTCTTGGCCTGGACAATCAGTCCGACTGGCGACTGCCAACCCAACGGGAACACCTCACCATCGTCGATTCCGACCGGGCAAGGCCGGCCTTTGCCGGACCTCTGGCAGGAACAAGCGGGCATTATTGGTCCGCAACACCCTATGCGGGGTACACCGCGCCGGCTTCCTGGTATGTGAACTTCGTCTACGGAAGCTCCGAGTTCAACGATAGAGACACCGGGCGCAATGTGCGTTGCGTGCGTGGCCAGACATTGGCCGACGATACCTACGTCGTCCAGGGTAATGTGGTCGTTGATACGACCACCGGACTGATTTGGGAAAAGACTGCAAGCGCGGCGTCGAAATCCTGGGCCGAGGCCCTGGCCTACTGTCAGAACCAGACCGTAGACGGGTATACAGACTGGCGGCTGCCGGACATTATGGAATTGCGGACCTTGGTCGACTACACCAAGATTTCTCCAGCCATCAACAACACCTTTGTCGGCTCAGGGACGTTCTATTGGTCCTCATCGACCTTGAAAGACCACCCGGATCTCGCCGGGTACGTTGATTTTACCGCAGGCACTTCGGCTAGCGACAATAAAACCCGGACCGACTTTTTCGTGCGCTGTCTGCGCAACTCGTCGTCCCGGACAGTCGTTGTCTCCCCCATAGACTGTTTGTTGCTGCAATAAATGCCAGCGCGCCGCAGGGATTGCGGAGTCGTCGCGCGCGTTGCTCCAGGGGCTGTGAAGCAGAGACCTGCCAGCCTGTAACAACGATGACGCAGGGGCGGCGGCTGCGGCCTCGGCTGACGACAGCAATCGGTTGGCTTCCCGACTGAACCGGTTGAAGGCCGAGAGACGAGGGCGCAAGGCGGGGCGAAAAGGCGCTTTGGGTTTTTAGGCAGGGGACGGGAGTCGATGAATCTTTCTCGGGAGCCGTCTTGAAGGCAGGGGGCCTGGGTGGGGGTGTTGTCCAGGCCGGGATCGTCCCGACCTGGACAACACTGCAAAGGATGCGCCGGTGTTGCCGTTACCCCTGCTTGCCAAGCTTGGCTGCCGCCGTCTCGACGTCGCGGGCGAAGCCTTCGCGGGCGGCGCGGATGCGACCGGCCAGCTCGGGGTCATTGAGCGCCAGGATGGAGGCGGCCAGCCAGGCGGCGTTTTTCGCGCCGGCTCCGTCCAGGGCCACCGTGGCGACCGGGTAGCCCGGCGGCATCTGCACCGTGGACAGCATGGCATCCAGGCCGCCAAGGGCCGAGCCGGCGTTGGACAGCGGCACGCCGATGACCGGCTTTATCGTGCGTGCGGCCACGGCCCCGGCCAGATGGGCGGCCAGACCGGCAGCGCAGATAAAGATCTGGCAGCCGCCCGCTTCACATTCCTGGATGATGCGCTCGGTGCGTTCCAGGGTGCGGTGGGCCGAGGTCACGGTGAACAGATGGTCGATGCCTAAGGAATCGAGCACCTTGGAACAAGGCCGCATTTTCTCTTCATCGGAAATCGAGCCGATCAAAATGGCGATGCGCATCTACTTCCCCTCCCGTTTGCGTCCCTTGTCGCCGATGTCGCGGCGGTAAAACGCACCTTCAAAATGGATTTTTTCCGCAGCCCGGTAGGCCGCCGCCTGGGCCGCCGCCAGATCATCCCCAAGGGCCGTGACGCCAAGCACCCGGCCGCCGGAGGTGACCAGCCGGCCGCCGTCGAGTTTCGTGCCGGCCTGAAAGACCTTGACCGCGCCGTTGCCGGTCGCCTCGGCCGCCTCAATGCCGGTAATGGGCATGCCCTTCGGGTAGCTCCCCGGATAGCCCGGCGCGGCCATGACCACGCAGACAGCGCTTTTGGGCGACCAGCGCACCAGTTCCGGCGTCAGCTTCCCGGCCCGGCAGGCCAGGAAAATGGCCGGCAGATCGCTGTCCAGACGGGCCAGGAGCGGCTGGCATTCCGGATCGCCAAAACGCACGTTGTATTCGAGCACCTTGGGGCCGGCCGCCGTCATCATAAGACCGGCGTAGAGAATGCCGGTGAAGGGATGGCCGCGCTTGGCCATCTCCCGCATGATGGGATGGATGACCAGCTCCATCATTTCCGCATAGCGCGCCGGCGGCAGGATGGGAGCCGGGCAATAGGCCCCCATGCCGCCGGTGTTGGGACCGGTGTCGCCGTCGAAAACGGCCTTGTGGTCCTGGCAGGCAGTCATGGGCACGGCGTTTGTGCCGTCGCAAAAGGCCAGAAACGAGGCTTCCTCGCCGACAAGCGCCTCTTCCACCACCACCGTGGCCCCGGCCGAGCCGAAAGCGCCGGTCACCATGGATTCGTCAATGGCGGCGATGGCTTCTTCGGTGGCGGCGGCCACAGTGACGCCCTTGCCGGCGGCCAGGCCATCGGCCTTGACCACCACCGGGCCGCCGATTTTCCTGGCATAGGCCCGGGCCGAAGCGGCGTCGGTGAAGGTTTCATAGGCAGCGGTGGGCACGCCGGCCGCAGTCATGACTTCCTTGGCAAAGGCCTTGCTGCCTTCAAGCTGCGAGGCATAGGCGTCGGGACCGAAACACGGCACTCCGGCCGATTCCAGGGCGTCGCGCAGCCCGGCCACCAGCGGCGCTTCCGGGCCGACCACCACCAGATTGATGCCCCGGTCTTTGGCCAGGGCCACAATGCCCGGGACGTCGGTATCGGACAGGGCAACATTTTCGCCGCACGAGGCCGTGCCGCCGTTGCCCGGGGCGGCCAAAACAGCTGAAACATCGGGACTCTTGGACAGGGTATGGGCCAGGGCGTGCTCACGGCCGCCGGAGCCGACCACCAGAATGCGCATCACGCGCCTCCTTGTGCAGTTGTGCCGCGGGCTGCCGGGAAGGGGAGGGCCCATCCAGGGAGGCCGCCGGGAATACCATCCCCCGATCCGGCGCATGGCAGGGACCAACGATCAGGCGGGGGAGGGGAAAAGCCATATCAAGAAAGAAGGGAAATTAGCCGCAATGGCTGGAAAATGCAAACCGGCCGGACAGCGGGAAAGCGCTGCCCGGCCGGCCGGGAAATGGGCTAGGACAAGGCTTTTTGCGGCGGGTCTGTCTCGCGCAACTGGGCCATGAGGCTATTGAGGTCATTGGCCTGCCGGGCCAGATCCGACACGGCCTGGGCCGATTGGTGCATGGCCTGGGAGGTTTCGGCCGCGATGGCGCTGATGGATTCCACGGAACGGTTGATTTCTTCCGAGGTGGCGGATTGCTGTTCGGCTGCCGTGGCGATGGCCCGCACCTGATCGCCGGCGGCTTCCACCACGGTGACGATTTCACCCAGGGCCGCCTCCGACCGGGCGGCCAGTTCCGAAGCCGTGCCGACACGCGAAACGGCCCGGTCCACCCGGGATACGGCATCAGACGTTCCCCGCTGGATGCCGGTGATGGCTTGTCCCACTTCTTTGGTGGCGTGCATGGTTTTTTCGGCCAGCTTGCGCACTTCATCGGCCACGACCGCAAAGCCGCGTCCGGCCTCGCCGGCCCGGGCAGCCTCGATGGCGGCATTCAAGGCCAGCAAATTGGTCTGGTCGGCAATGTCGGAAATGACCCCCATGATGGTCCCGATGCCCTGGGCCTGCTGCCCCAGACTTTGCATGTTGTCGGTGAGGACCACGGCTTCCTCTCGGATGGCGGCCACGGCGGTTTCAACCTCGCCGACGAGTTGCGCGCCGTGGCGGGCCTTGTCCCGGGCCAGCTCGGTGTGGCCGGCTGTGTCCGAGGCGTTTCTGGCCACTTCCATAATGGTGGCGTTCATTTCTTCGACGGCAGTGGCCGTTTCCTGGACCCGGGCGTTTTGTTCTTCGGCTCCCCGGCTGGACTGTTCAATCTGGGCCGAAAGTTCCTCGGAAGCGGCAGCCACCCGGTCGGCCACGGCCGAAGCTTGGGCTGCGGTCTGGGCGATGACGATGTTTTGCTCCTCAATGCGCTGCTTTTGCTCGTGAATCTGGGTCAGGTCGGTCCAGAAGGAAATGGAACCGAGCAAATTATCGTCGAGGTCGTAAAAGGGGGTGGTCCGCACGGCCACGCGCAGTTTTCGGCCGGAAGGCGTGGTATAGTCGATTTCAGCGGCCAGGGGCCGGCGTTCCTGGATGGCCCGGTCGGACAAGGTCTGGCGGTTGGCGTCATTGTTGTAAAAGGCCCCGGAGCGCTGGCCGACGGCGGATTGGCGGGCGTCCCTCTTTTCCAGCAGGTCGCAGATTTCCTGGTTGACCCAGACCATCGTGAAATCCGGTCCCACGATGCCGCACGGGGAGGGGATGCCGTTTAACACACCCTGGGCAAAGCCGAGTTTGGTTTTGAGTTCGCCCACCATCTGGCGCAGATGCCCGGCAAAGACGGCCAGTTCGGCCCGAAACGAGCCGTTCAGGCTGGCGCTCAAATCACCGGAGCCCACCTGGCGCGTGAATTCATTCAAAGCCAGCAGCGGTCCCAGCACCAGGCGGCGGTTGATAAGGACAATAACGAGCACGGCCAAGGCGGCCACGCCCAGCCCCACGCCAATGAGCACCGACCGCTGCTTGGCGGCAGGGGTCATCATCTCGCCGGCGTCGGCAGACATGCACACAATCCACCCGGTGGTAGGGACGCGGGCCACGCTCATGACCTTTGCCTCGCCTTTCCAGTCGTAGTCAAAGGTGCCGTTGTGCAGGGCCAGGGCTTTCTTCGTGGACTCGACCTGGGAAACGTCCTGGAGCAGCAGGGACTTGTCGAGCGGATGGGCGATCATGTGGCCGGAATCGTCGAGCATGAAACCGTAGCCCTGTTGCCCGAAACGGATCGGATCAATGGTGGCGGCGGTGAAGCGGTTCCACAAGGGGCAGGCCGCCACGCCGCCAAGCAGCTTGCCGTTGGCGTCGCGCACGGCTTTGGCCACGACATAAATAAGTTCATTGCCGGTCGCGGCCTTGAAGACGGAATTGCTAAAGACCAGATCCTGGCCGGCCAAGATGGCTTTGACGTAATCACGCTCTTTACGGTCGCCGCCGGTGAGATCCTTGCCTTCGCTGGTGCTGCCGGCGATGATGGTTCCCGTAGCGTCAAACAGAAAAAAGGAGAAATAGTCTTTGTAGGCGGCGATGTAGGTACGCAGCCTTTCCCGGGCTTTGGGCGCATCGCCGGTAAACGCGGCCTGGATGGCATCCTGGCCGGCCAGGGACTCCGCCACCGAGGCGGTGCCCTTGAGATAGGTCTCGGCGGACTGGGCCGTGATGGCCGCAGCCTGGGCCAGGGCATTCTCTTGGACCTGTCGGGTCATGGTAAAGGACGAGTTGGAGGCATACAGAACCAGGACGGCGACGCCGGCCAGGATGGTGACAGCAACGGATGCGGCAATGATGGTGGTGATGCCTGCTTGACGCATGGCGGCTCCTTGGCAGCATGCATCATCTGGATGCATATGCGCTGCATGGTGTTATGGCTTGGCGCCACAGCAGACAATCACCACTCTGGGAACTAAAAGCGGCTTGCGTACGTTGCGAGAGCCAGAACGGCTTTGCGACGCAGCGTTCGTGACAATACGAAATATACTGGCAAATGCAACCAGCAGGTCCTAAATGGGGTGGAGTGGTTGGCTTTGCAGTATCTTGTCGTACTGGTGTCGGATGTGGGCAACGGCGCGAATACCTACTGTCAAAATGAGGAATTGGCAAGAGTCTGGGACGGTCAATTTTAGTTAGGCCAGCGTTTTGTGGCTTCCCTCCTGTTGCTGCAGATGATCAATAAGGACATTCAGATTGTTCGCCAATTCCGCCAGTTCCCGGACTGCGGCGGCCGATTGGGACAGTGTGTCGGCTGCAGCGGCAGCCAGGGCGTTGATGTCGCCCACGGAGAGGTTGATGGCTTCGGTGGTGGAGGATTGTTCTTCGGCGGCCGCAGCTATGGAGCGGACCTGATCGCCGGCGGCGGCCACCAACTCGACGATGCTGGTGAGCGAGACCCCCGAACGCTCGGCCAATCCGGTGGCGTCAGCCACGCGGGCCACCGCCCGGGCCATGCGGGCGGTCGTCTCGTCGGCCCCGTGCTGGATGCCGGTGATGGCCTGGCCCACGTCCTTGGTGGCGAGCATGGTTTTTTCGGCCAGTTTGCGGACTTCGTCGGCCACCACGGCAAAGCCGCGTCCGGCCTCGCCGGCCCGGGCGGCCTCGATGGCGGCATTCAAGGCCAGCAGGTTGGTCTGGTCGGCAATATCGGAAATGACGTTCATGATGGTCCCGATACCTTTGGCCCGAACGTCAAGTTCGTCCATGGTGGCCGTCAGGGCCTGGACTTCCTCGCGTACGGCAGCCACGGCCTGGGTGACCGAGGCAACGAGTCCGGCCCCTTCTTCGGCCGTGTTGCGGGCTTTTTCAGCCAATTGGGCCGTGCTGCCGGCATTTCTGGCCACTTCCAGGATCGTGTCGTTGAGTTGTTCCACGGCGGTTGCGGTTTCGTGGACCCGGCTGCTCTGATTGCGGGCGCCGAGGCTGGCCTGTTCGATGCCTTCGGACAGGTCGGCAGCGCCCCGGGCCATGCTCCGGGCCACCTCGGTGGCCTGGGCGGCCAGACTGGAAATCAGGGCGTTTTGTTCCTCGATGCGGTTCTTCTGGGCAGTGATGCCGGTGAGATCGGTCCAGAATACGAGGCAGCCCAGGAGTTCGCCGTCCATGTCGTAAAAGGGCGTGGTATCCACATGGAGATGGAGATCGCGCCCCTGCCGGGTATGGAAGTCAATGTCGAGGGACAACCCCTGGCGCTCGCGCAGGGTACGTTGGGACACAGTGTCCCGAGTCGGATCACCGAAAAAGAGCTGGCCCGTGATCTGCCCTTTGGCCGACTCCGGGGTGGCGTCCAGGGCAAGCAGGTCGATGGCCTGCCGGTTGATCCACAAGGTGCGGCTGTCCGGGCCGATAATGGCGCACGGGGCGGGGATGCCGGCCAACACGCCCTGGGCAAAGCCCAGCTTGTTTTTGAGTTCGGCGACCATGGCCTGCACATTGTCGGCCAGCCCACGCAGTTCAAAGCGGAACAGGCCGGCCAGGGGCGCACCCAGGTCTCCGGCCGTGACGGCCTGGGCATAGCGGCCAAGAGCAGCCAGGGGGCGCAGCATGAGCGTGCGGTTGGCCAGGGCGATGCCGGCCACTGCCGCCGCCAGGCAGAGCGCGCCGATGAGCAGCAGCATGTTGCGTTGTTGCGCCGCTGCGGCCGTCATCTCGGATTCATAGGCCGTCATGCACACCAGCCAGCCGGTGACGCCCACTTTGGCCACGGCCATGACCTTGCGCTCTCCCTTCCAGTTGTAGGCCACAATGCCTTCTTTCCGGGTCAGCGCCTGTTTGACGAAATCTTCGCCGGACAGGTCCTTGAGCAGTGTGTCCTTGTCCATGCCGTTGGCAATGACCGTTCCCCGGCCGTCGAGCATCAGCGCATACCCCCGGGTTCCAAACCGCAGGGGATCGACAAAGCCCTTGGTGAAAACGTTCCATTTGGGGCACACGGCCACGCCGCCAAGCAGCTTGCCGTCCGGGGAACGCACCGCCTTGGCCATGACGAAAATGAGGATATCCCCGGTCTTGGCGCTGATGACCTGGTCGGTGAAAAAGAGATCCTTGCCGGTCAGCACGGCTCGGACATAGTCGCGCTCCGATCGGTCGCCGCCGGCCATGTCCTGCTTGTTGGCGTTAAAGCCGGACACGACCTTGCCCTGCAGATCGAAGGAGAAAATAGCCCAGTAATTGCTGTAATTGTCGATGTAGTTGCGAAAGCGTTCCCTGGAACGCCCCGGATCGCCGGAGAGGCCGGCCACCACGGCGTCCTGGGTGGCCAGCGCCCGGGCTACGTCGGCGGCGTCCTCCAGGTACAGATCAAGCGTCCGGCCGGTGGAAGAGGCCAACTGGGCCAGGGCGTTTTCCTGGAGCCCTGAGGCCATGGAGAACGAGGTGCGCGAGACGTAGACAACCAGGATGACGATGGCGGCAGTGACGAAGAAGGCCACGAGCAGGGTGAGAATGGTGTTGACGCTAGCCTTGCGCATACATGCCCCATCTTCCGGTTTGGGCGCGCCGGGAGGAGCGCGTCGCTGACAACGAGGGGAAAGGCAGTCTGCCGACCAAGGGGGACGACGCCGCCGAGCGTAACGATATCGGCTTGATTGTAGCGAAAAGATGACAGGAAGGGCAATGTGAAAAACGCAGTGGCATGTATCCGGGTCGGTGATGAACCGACCCGGATGATAGTGCGCTGCGTGGCGCTGGAGGCGGTTTAGGCGGTCAGGGCCGGCTGGCCGCTGCCGCCCCGGATGTCGGCCACCAGGGCATTGAGTTCATGGGCCTGGGCGGCCAGCTCGGTGACGGCCTGGGCGGACTGGCCCATGGCCTGGGCGGTTTCCGAGGCGATGCGGCTGATGGATTCCACGGCCCGGTTGATCTCTTCGGAGGTGGCGGACTGTTCCTCGGCGGCGGTGGCGATGGACCGGACCTGATCGCCGGCGGTTTCGACCACGCTGACGATTTCGCCCAGGGCCGCGCCGGAGCGTTCGGCCAGGGCCGTGGCCTGCTCCACGGCGAGGGCCGCCTGATCGACCATGCCGATGGTGTCGGTCGTGCCGCGCTGGATGCCGGAAATGGCCTGTCCGACCTCCTTGGTGGCCTGCATGGTTTTTTCGGCCAGTTTGCGGACTTCGTCGGCCACGACGGCAAAGCCGCGTCCGGCCTCGCCGGCCCGGGCGGCCTCAATGGCGGCATTGAGGGCCAGGAGGTTGGTCTGGTCGGCGATGTCGGAGATGACGCCCAGCACGGCCCCGATGCCTTGGGCCTGATCGCCCAGGCCCCGCATGGTGTCCTTGAGCTGCTCGGCCGCCTGGCGCACCTTGTCCACGGCGTCCACCACATCGACCACCAGTGCCGCCCCTTCCCGGGCCTTGTCCCGGGCCATGAGGGCGTTTTGCGCGGTCTCGCCGGCATTCCTGGCGACTTCCAGGATGGTGGCGTTCATCTCCTCCACGGCCGTGACGGTTTCCTGGACACGGTCGTTTTGTTCCTGGGCGCCTTGGTTGGCCTGCTCGATCTGGGCCGAGAGTTCTTCAGCGGCCGAGGCCATGCGGTCGGAGGTGGCCGTGGCCTTGTCGGCGGTGTCGGCCATCAGCGTATTTTGGGCGGCAATGCGGGCCTGCTGGTTATGGGCCTCGGTTTCATCGTTCCAAAAGGAGATGGAACCGAGGAGCGTGCCGTCCATGTCGAAAAAAGGCGTGGTGATGACGTTAATGTGCAGCTGTTTGCCTGAGGGGGCGACGAATTCGTTTTGGGCGGTCAGGACGTGGCGTTGGCGCAGCGCCTTGTCTGAACAGGTTTCACGGTTGGCGTCGCCAAGATAGAATAAACCGGATTTTTGGCCCTTGAACGTTTCGGGCGGGGCGGTTTTTTCCAACAGGTTGCAGATGGCCTGGTTGGCCCAGAGCATGGTGCAGTCCGGGCCGACGATGCCGCAGGGGGTGGGGATGCCTTGCATGACGCCTTCGGCAAAGCCGAGCTTGGTCTTGAGTTCCCCCACCATGCGCTCCAGGTTGTGGGCCAGTCCGGCCAGCTCGAAACGGAAGCGGCCGGTGAGCGGCGCTTTGAGGTTCCCCGCGGCCACGGCGGCGGTGAACGCGGCGATGGCGGCCAGAGGGGTGAGCACCACGACTTTGTTAAAGACGATGAGCAGCGTGGCTACAGCGAGCAGCACGACGGCGCCCAGGCCGATGAGCACGTTGCGCTGGCCGGCGGCCAGTGACGCCATTTCAGACTCCGAGGAGGTCATACAGATGAGCCAGCCGGTCAGGGGCGCATCAGCTACGGCCATGTATTTCGTTTCACCCTTGAAATCGTATTTAAGGATGCCGGTTTTAAGCGCCAACGCCCGTTCGCTGATCGTTCGATCCGACGGATACGTTAGCAGCAGGGATTTGTCTTTGGCATGGGCGATGATGACGCCTTTGCTGTCGAGCATATAGCCATATCCGGTTTCGCCGAATTTCACGCTATCGATGAATTTTTTCGTAAACGGTTCCCAGAGGGGGCAGACAATGACGATGCCGAGGATTTTGCCGTCCGGACCGGAGATGGCGTGAGCGGCGACGACAACCATGTCTCCGGTGGTTTTGCCTTTGAGGATTGTCTGGGCCACGTAACTTTGCTGACCGGCCATGACGGCTTTGAAATACTCACGGTCGGCATAGGAGGATGGCAAGGGTTCGCCGTTTTTCGTCCCGCCTGCCACGGGTTTTCCCATGGCGTCGATGATGATGGCCGAGGCAAGATCTTGGGATTGGGCGACAAATTGTCGCAGCATCTTGTTTGCCTGCTCCGGTGACCCGTTCAGGGCGTCGGTCACGATGGGCTGGGATGCAATGGTTTCTGCCTGATCAACGGCGTTATTGATATACATATCAAGGACATTGCTCATGCTTTTGGCGGTTCCCAGCAAGGCTTCCTCTTTCATCTTCAAGGAGATGTCATAGGTGGATCCGGCCGTATAAATAATGATACTCGATATTCCAATAAGTAATGAGATAACGACAGCCAGTGTCAGCACAGCATTCAGACCAAGATGTTTCATGAGAGTTCCTTTTTGTGTGATAAAAATTATTTATGGCGTTGAATACGCTCTCAGACGGCTGTCGTTTACAGAAGCAGCTTGCGATCAACGTGCGCGCAGACGGTCCGTCATGTCCGGGGTGCGGGGCTGAAACGTCTGACCGCATTCCCTCTGGTTTGATCCTTAAGTGCGCTTTTGCCAGTCATCGGTACGGCCAATAGAGAAAAGGGGATGGTATTACCAGATTGGTTCTTTGGTACTATTTGACACCAAAAAAATACCAGAATATGGCGATAGCCGCAGATGGAATATTGGAAGGAGTTCGAACCATGCCTCAGGGAAGGCCCCGAGCTTTGCGCCTCGAAGGGACCGGCGAGAAATTGTATATGGCGCTCAAACTGACTGGGCTGGCCTGGGGAACCCGGCTTGAAGCCGAGCAGTTCACCCGCAGCCGCCGCTGGCTCGACTGTGGCCTGCCCCGGAGCGTCAACACCGTCATTGAGGATATCCGCTCCGGTATTGCGGCAGAGCGTCTGGACCGGTATCTGGCCTATTTTCAGATGCCGGCCGAGTTGTTTCTCGATGCCGCCGTCGGGGCCTATTCCCCGGAATTTTCCTGCGGCGTGCTGAAAAGCCGCCACCAGTCCCGGGCAGTCAGCCCCCTGGACCCCCGCCAGGATAGTGTCATCTTCGAACATCTCAATCGGCAAAATGACAAGCAGTACCTGCATGATCTCGTGCAGGTGCTCGGCGGTGTCTACGATTTGGCTGTCCGCTACAAGCATAGCGACGTCTGGTTGCTCGGGGCGGCAATTATCGGCGAACCCACCGAAGGCGGTTTGCAGGCTGCCGGATGTCTGGCCGTTGACGAAGTCTCGCTTGATTTTCACGCACGTCTTTTCCGGTGGCATAACTATCTGCACGTGCATTATGCTTCAAACGACAATCAACTGCTCGGCTACATGATGACTCCAGACCCGCTGCAATCCATCCTCATCCGCCATCGCCGCCCTTTCTACATGAAGCTGGATACACTTTCAGGCAATCTGATCCCGTCTCCGGAACCAGACCGCGCCACTATTTACGCCCTGCGGCAGGAGCCCGAAGGCAGCGGAAGCATGAGTGAAGCCTACAACGCGCTCCGGGAAGCGGTGGTTAGCCAGCCCTTGCTGACACCGGATCAGCCCCGCTATGAGGCGATCAAGGAAATATTGGTCCGGGAAAAGGTGCTGTAAACGACAAACGCCCCTTTCCGGCACTGCCGGAAAGGGGCGTTTGTCTGGGCCGCGCTTTTGCAAATCTGGGAACGCAGGACCGGGGGACGTCTAGGCCGTGAGGGCCGGCTGCCCGCTGCCGCCCTGAATGTCGGCCACCAGGGCATTGAGTTCATGGGCCTGGGCGGCCAGCTCGGTGACGGCCCGGGCGGACTGGCCCATGGCCTGGGCGGTTTCCGAGGCGATGCGGCTGATGGACTCCACGGCCCGGTTGATCTCTTCCGAGGTGGCGGACTGTTCTTCGGCGGCGGTGGCAATGGCCCGGACCTGATCGCCGGCGGTTTCGACCACACTGACGATTTCACCCAGGGCTGCGCCGGAGCGTTCGGCCAGGGCCGTGGCCTGTCCCACGGCGAGGGCTGCCTGATCGACCATGCCGATGGTGTCGGTCGTGCCGCGCTGGATGCCGGAAATGGCCTGTCCGACCTCCTTGGTGGCCTGCATGGTTTTTTCAGCCAGTTTTCGGACTTCGTCGGCCACGACGGCAAAGCCGCGTCCGGCCTCGCCGGCCCGGGCGGCCTCGATGGCGGCATTGAGGGCCAGAAGGTTGGTCTGGTCGGCGATGTCGGAGATGACGCCCAGCACGGTCCCGATGCCTTGGGCCTGATCGCCCAGGCCCCGCATGGTGTCCTTGAGCTGCTCGGCCGCCTGGCGCACCTTGTCCACGGCATCCATCACATCAACGACCAGTCCAGCCCCTTCCCGGGCCTTGTCCCGGGCCATGAGGGTGTTTTGTGCGGTTTCCCCGGCATTCCTGGCGACTTCCAGGATGGTGGCGTTCATCTGCTCCACGGCCGTGACGGTTTCCTGGACGCGGTCGTTTTGTTCCTGGGCGCCCTGGTTGGCCTGCTCGATCTGGGCCGAAAGTTCTTCAGCGGCCGAGGCCATGCGGTCGGAGGTGGCCGAGGCCTTGTCGGCGGTGCCGGCCATGAGCATGTTCTGGGCACTGATGCGTTCCTGCTGGGCGTGCAGTTCGGTCTGGTCGGTCCAAAAGGAGATGGAGCCGAGGAGCGTGCCGTCCATGTCGTAAAAGGGCGTGGTGACGACATCGATGCGCAGTTGTTTGCCCGAAGGGGTCATGTAGGCATTGTGGGCGGTCAAGACCGTGCGATGGCGAAGCGCCTTGTCTGAACAGGTCTCTCGGTCGGCGTCGTTGAGGTAGAACAGGCCGGATTTTTGCCCCTTGAAGGTTTCGGGCGGGGCGGTTTTTTCCAGCAGGTCGCAGATGGCCTGGTTGGCCCAAAGCATGGTGCAGTCCGGGCCGACGATGCCGCAGGGGGCCGGGATGCCTTGCATGACGCCTTCGGCAAAGCCGAGCTTGGTCTTGAGTTCCCCCACCATGCGCTCCAGATTATGGGCCAGTCCGGCCAGCTCGAAGCGGAAGCGGCCGGTCAGGATGGCCTTGAGGTTGCCGTCGGCCACGGCGGCGGCATAGGCGGCGATGGCAGCCAGGGGGGTAAGCACCACCACCTTGTTAAAGATGATGATGAGCGCGGCCACGGCGAGGAGCACGACGGCGCCCAGGCCGATGAGCACATTGCGCTGGCCGGCGGCCTTGGCGGCGACTTCGGAGGCCGAAGCGGTCATGCACACCAGCCAATGGACGCCGGCGACCTGGGCCACGGCCATATATTTGTTCTCACCCTTGTAATCGTAGCGCATGATGCCGTTTTTGAGTGCAGCCGCCCGTTCGCCAATGGTTTTGTCGGAGGGTTGGGCCAGGAGCAGGGACTTGTCTTTGGCATGGGCAATGATCCGTCCCGCATCGTCGAAGATGAAGCCATAGCCGGATTGGCCGAAGCGGATGGGGGAGAGATAGGCGCGGGTCAGACGGTTCCAGTCCGTGCAAAGGACCACCATGCCCCGTATTTTGGAGTCGGGTCCATGCACGGCATGGGCCGTGGTGAAATAGGTGGTGTTGCCGGCTGCATCGCGGCGGATCGTCGCGCTGGTGTAGTCGTCGTTTCCAGAAGAAATCGCTTTGAAAAAATCCCAGTCCTTGTAGGAGTCGGCCAGGGGTTTGCCGGATTTGGAAACCGAGGCCACGGCCTTGCCGTCGGTATCGACGACCAGGACGGCCAAGAGGGCGTCAGAGTTTTTGAGGTAGCCGTCGAGCATTTTTTGGGCTCGTTCCGGCGCGCCGATGAGGGCTTCGAGAAAAACGGGCAGCGAGGCCAGGGTGTCGGCGCTCTCTTTGCCGTTTTCCAGGCTGAGGCTGATCAGGTTGACCATGTCCGTGGCTGTGCGCTGGAGTTCTTCTTCTTGTAACGACGTGGAAATGTCGGCCGTCGAGGTCGCGGCATAGAGGATGATGGCGGCTATGCCCAGAAACAGCGAGGCAATGACGGCCAGAGTCAGAACGGTGTTGAGGCCCAGTCGGCGCATGGTGAGTCTCCCGGATACGGTGGATGAAAAAGGGGGCGCAGTATGGAGCATCAGCACGCGGCAGCGCTGTCCTGATCGGCGCGGAGCATGTAAACATGACCCAGTTTGCCAATCTTGCGAATAATCGCGCTCACCCCCTGGTTGGCAATAAGGAAAAGCAGCGGCAGAGGCCAGTGTTTTTTTGAGGTCTAACAATCACGTTTTATTGTTATTTTAGTGTCTGTTTTGGGCTATGTCCGGGGGCGTGGCCACAAAGCAGGCAGAAAATCTGACAAAGGACTGCCGATTCGTGCCCCGCCGCTATTGCGCGCGTCTTTTTTTATTTCGCGGCGAGGCAGACGGTGGGATGTTCCTGGCGCAAGAGGGGCGAAGAAGCGGGGAGGACGCCGCAGCCGCAACGGCTTCTTTTCAAAGGGGGAAAAGGGCCAACAGGCGTCGCCGGCCTGCCGTGGCGCTGACTGCCGGGCTGAGAATGGCGCTCATGCCGATGGAACGCATGGTCATCCCCCGTTCGTTGGGCAACGGCCGGAAACCGAGCCGTGCTCTGTGACGAACAGGGGGCGAATGGGAGGACTGTACAAGGCGGGAGCGGGGGCGTATTTTAAGAATGATGGAACACGGCGCAACGCAACCAACAGCTCCCCCTGGAGGCCGTCCATGAGCAACGGCGTCTTTCTCCTTGTGCTGATCGCCCTGGGTTTTGTCTTCCTGATCTATTTCAACCGCCGGGCCAGGAATTTCCAGGAACGCCATCCTGGCGAGAAAAATCCCATAAACAAATGGATGACCGGCAAAGACGACGACAAGGATCAGGAGCTGTAGCAGGCGTTACGGCAGGAACCGTCCGGTCACGGAGTTCGGGTCGGCCTTGAGGTCTTCCGGCGTGCCCTGGGCCACGATGCGCCCGCCGCCCTCCCCGCCGCCGGGGCCGAGATCGATGACGTGGTCGGAGGCGGCCACGACGTCGGTGTTGTGCTCGATGACCAGCACGCTCGCCCCCTTGTCCACCAGCCGGTGGAGCACGGTGATGAGCTTGCCCACCTCCTGCATGTGCAATCCGGTAGTCGGCTCGTCCAGGATGTAGAGCGCCCCGGGCAGGCTGCGTTTGCCGAGTTCCCTTGAAATTTTGATGCGCTGGGCCTCGCCGCCGGACAGCGTGGTGGCCGGCTGGCCCAGGTGCAGATACTCCAGCCCAACCTCTTCGAGGACCTGCAGGCGGCGGTCGAGGACCGGGTAATTCTCGAAAAATTCCCTGGCCCCCCGCACGGTCAGATCCAGTACCTCGGCGATGTTCAAGCCCTTGTAGCGCACGTCCAGGGTCTCGCGGTTGTAGCGCAGACCGCCGCACACCTCGCAGGTGACATAAATGTCCGGCAGGAAATGCATCTCCACCCGGATCTGCCCGTCGCCGCCGCAGGCCTCGCAGCGCCCGCCCTTGACGTTGAAGCTGAAGCGGCCGGGCTTGAAGCCCCGGCGTTTGGCGTCCGGGGTGGTGGTGAAGATGTTGCGGATCTCGTCGAAGATCTTGGTGTAGGTGGCCGGGTTGGAACGCGGGGTGCGGCCGATGGGCGTCTGGTCGATGCTGACGACTTTTTCGATCAGCTCGGCCCCCTCAATGCCGGCAATGGCCCCGGGCGCGTCCACCTTGAGACCCTTGGCCAGGGCCAGGTGCTTATACAGCGTATCCATGATCAGGGAGCTTTTGCCCGAACCGGAAACGCCCGTGACGCAGACCAGACAGCCGAGCGGTATGGCGGCGTCAATATTTTTCAGATTGTTGGTGGCCACGCCGCGCAAAACGAGATGGCCCTTGCCGGCCCGCCGGGTTTCCGGGCGCGGGGAGACGGCGTCGCCGCGCAGATATTTGCCGGTCAGCGAGGTCGACGAGGCCAGCATGCCGGCCACGTCGCCCTGGTAGACAATTTCGCCGCCAAGCCGGCCCGAGCCCGGTCCCAGCTCAATGACATGGTCGGCGTTGCGGATGGTGGCCTCGTCGTGCTCGACCACGAGTACCGTGTTGCCCCGGCCTTGGAGCTGGCGCAGGGTGGCGAGCAGGCGGTCGTTGTCCCGGGGATGCAGGCCAATGCTTGGTTCATCCAGGACATAGGTGACCCCGACCAGCCCGGACCCGAGCTGGCCGGCCAGCCGGATGCGTTGGGCTTCGCCGCCGGACAGGGTGGCCATGTTGCGCGACAGGGACAGATATTCCAGGCCGACGCCGGAAAGAAACTTCAAGCGATGGGTGAGTTCTTTCAAAAGCGGTTCGGCAATCACTGCGTCCGAGCCGGTGAAATCGAGGCCCGTGAGCCAGGGCAAGGCCCGGTCGATGGGCATGGCGCAGAATTGGGCGATGTTCTGGTCCGCCACCCGCACGGCCAGGGATTCCGGCCGCAGCCGCGCGCCGTTGCAGGTGGGACACGGCCGAGACTGGCGGTAGCGGGCCAGTTCGTCGCGCCACACCGAGCCAAAGGATTGCCCCTTTTCCAGCAGTCGGACCACGCCCTCCCAACCAAAGGCCTTGTCGCCGTAAAAGAGTGCTTCCCGGGCTGTGTCGGAGAACTCGCCGAGTTTGGTGCGAAGCGTGAAGCCGTGGCGCACCCCAAGTTCCTCCAGACGTTTGCTGTACCGGGCCAGGGCGCGTTCGCTTTTCCAGGGCAGGATGCCGCCCTCGGCCAGGGACAGGCCCTTGTTGGGGGCTAAAAGCGCCGGCTCGAAATAGTCCACCGTGCCCAGGCCCGAACAGGCCGGACAGGCCCCTTGCGGGCTGTTGAAGGAAAAGAGCTGGGGCGAGGGCGGCGGCACGCTGATCTTGCAGGCGGGGCAGGAGGAGGCCGTGGAAAAAATGCGGTCCCTGGCCTTGCCCTCGTGGTCGGCCACGTAGACCCGGCCCTCGCCCTGGGCCAGGGCCAGTTCCACCGAGTCGGACAGGCGCGAGCGGATGCCGTCCTTGACCACCAGCCGGTCCACCACCAGATCAATGGTGTGCCGCTTGTTTTTTTCCAGTTCCGGCAAGGGCTCCAGCGGCACGACCACGCCGCCGACGCGCACCCGGGCAAAGCCCTGGCTCTTGAGTTTCTTGAGCCGGTCGGCGTGGGTCCCTTTCTGGTGTTCGACCAGCGGGGCCAGCAGCAGAAGCTTGGAGCCGTCCGGCAAGGCCAGGATGTCGCTTATGATCTCATCGGCCGTGCGGGCGGTGATCGGCTCCCCGCATCCCGGGCAATGGGGCTTGCCCAGGCGGGCGAAAAAGACGCGCAGAAAGTCGTAGATTTCCGTCACCGTGCCGACGGTGGAACGCGGGTTGCGGGTGGCGGTCTGCTGCTCCAGCGAAATGGCCGGAGACAGGCCCTCGATCTTGTCCACCTGCGGCTTGTCCATCTGCGGCAGGAATTGCCGGGCGTAGGCCGACAGCGATTCCACATACCGTCGCTGCCCTTCGGCGTACACGATGTCGAAGGCCAGGGTGGATTTGCCCGAACCCGAAGGGCCGCACACCACGACCAGCTGGTCGCGGGGGATGTCCAGGGTGAGATTTTTCAGATTGTGCTGGCGGGCGCCTTCAATGTGGATACGGGGAGCTTCGCTCATCATGCCTCCAAACTTCTGCGTGGCAAGGAGGCAAAATAAGGACCTTGCCCGGAAAGGCAAGGGTGTTTGACAAGACGCGGCCGGCAGGGCAGAGGATAAAACCGCTGTCGTCCGGTCTGGCCGGCGGTTTCAGGCGGAAATTGCGGCGGCGGTGTTGCGGTTAACGGCTGTTTACATTATGTCGGATTTGCCGGTGTCGCCAACCCGCGCGGCAGCGGCAAAGGAGCGACCATGCGTTTTGAGGTCCCCTTTGTGCCCGAGGCGACCTATGCCGCCCTGGTGGCCGGACAGGCCAGTGCGCTTTCAGCCGTCTATTTCAGGCTCGGCCCGGAGACGCCGGACGCCCGGTTGCCGGGGTTGGCCGATCCTTCGCCCCTGGAGCTGGCCGTCGGGCTGGCCGCCCTGCCCGATATTCCGCGCCTGGGGCTGTTAAACGCAGCCTTCCATGCTCCGGATCTGCTCACCGGCGACGGGCTGCGCGATCTGGTCATGCTGCTTGACGGGTATCTGGCCGCCGGGGCGGTGACCGGCATCATCTACGCCGATCAATACCTGCTCCAGGCCCTTTCCGACGCCTCGCCGGAGGTGGCCGGGGCGCTTTGCGCCATCCCCAGCATCAATTTTCGTCTGGACAGTCTGGAGCGGGCCTCGGCCATCATCGAGGCGGCCGGTTCCACCCGCTTTCGGCCGCCGCCATCGGTGATCCTCGACCGGGACAGCAATCGCCGGCCCGGGCATCTGGCCGCCATCACCGCAGGGCTGCACCGGCAGTGGCCGGGGATGCAGGTGGGGGTGATGGCCAACGAGGGCTGTCTGTATGCCTGTCCCTACAAGACCGCCCATGACGCCCATATCGCTTTGTCGCGGCTGGCGGCCTGCCGGGTAGGCCCGGACATCAACCGCGATCTGGGCTGTCTGCGCCGTTTCGCCGAGGACCCGGGGCGGATGCTGGCCTCGCCGTTTATCCGGCCCGAAGACGTGGGACAGCTGGAAGGTGTGGTGGATTTCGTCAAGATTTGCGGCCGCAGCCGTACAGCCAGGGATTTGCGGACCATTGTGTCGGCCTATCTGGCCGGGCGATACGACGGGAACCTGCTTTGGCTGCTTGATACCCTGGAAATTTTGTCCGACCGCTATGCCTGCGACAACGCCTCCCTGCCCGAGGACTTTTTTGCCCGCACGGCCGATTGTTCACGCCAGTGCCGGACCTGCGGGTACTGTCGCGTCCTGGCCGACCAGTTCGTGTCGCTGCGCGAACCGGCTTTGCCGCACTATACCCCGGACTGACCCGAGGTTGCGACACGGGCCGGACAGGCCGGCCCGTGGTTCTGGTCTAGGGATGGGCGACTGGCGGCGGGAACGGGCCGGGCGCACCTGGTCCGGGCGGCGGCGAGAACTGCCCCGGTGCACCCTGGCCGGGCGGGTGCGGGGTCTGACCGGGCGCGCCCTGGCCGGGCGGCGGCGGCGGAGCGTGGCGGCGGGGAGCCGGACAGCCCATGGCCGTGGCGGCAAAGGCGATGAGCGCCAGAAGGCACAGCAGGCGTTTCATGCGACCTCCAAGGTTACACCGCAATCCCTCCCGCGCAGGAGACGCGAGGGGACTGCGACCTGACCCGTATAGCCGCAACAGCCGGGGCTGCCAATCCGGTTAGAGCAGCGAGCGCCGGCAAAACGACAGGAAATCCTCTTCCTCGTCGGTTTGTCCGTTACGGGCTTCGTCGTCCGTCGGCCCTTTGACGTTTTCTTCCCGCCACACGCCTTCGGTCGGCTCAAAAAAACTAACGCATTCCAGATGGATGCTTGGTGCGAACATGGGCAAAACCTCCCTGCATGGGGCAGGCCTTGCAGAATCCGTTCCACAAGCCGCCAAACGCTCCCGGCAAAGGCTCCGGGACCCTCTCGTCCCATCCGCGCCTGTGCTCTGGCGACCTTGTCGCTGCTTCGCCCCGGCCGGTTACCTTCGGGAGAGGCCTGCGGTTCGTAAAAGACATGTTTTCAAACTGTCCGGCGGGGGCGCGGCCAGGGCCGCCAGCGGCCGGCAACGAAGCCGGCAAATGGCGGGCGGGATGGAAATCCTTTGACGCGGTCCTTGGCTGCCGGCCTGGAATCAGGCGCAATGGGACACCGTGACACCCGGGGGCAGGTGCTTTATAAAGGCATCCGATCCCTTCCGTCAGGCTGCCGTTGCATCTTGTACCCGTGTTGTCCCCATGTGGAGGTTCCCCATGCGTCATTTGAGCCGTCCGTTTGTATTGCTTCTGTTGTTCCTCTTGCCCCAGACCGGCTGGTCCGGCGAGGCGCTGTTCGTCAGCCGCGAGCAGATCGATTTCGCCCGACTGCTCCCGCCGCCCCCGGCCCTGGACTCGGTCCGGCAACAGCGGGAGATGGACCTGTTGCTGATGCTGCAAAAAGAGCGGACTCCGGACATGGAGGCCTTTGCCCTGGCCGATGCCGAGCGTAGCGTCTTCCGGTTCGCCGATGCCGTCGGGGAGAATTTCACGGCGGAAAAGTTGCCCGTGGCCGCCGCCTTTTTCAAGGCGGTCAAGGAGAATGGCGACGAGCTTTTGGGGCCGGCCAAAAAGCACTGGGACCGGCCAAGACCCTATGCCGCCAACCCGGCCATCACGCCCTGCGTGCCAAAGCCCGGCAATGCCTCCTACCCAAGCGGCCACTCGACCTTCGGCACGCTCATGTCCATTGTTTTGGCCAACATGGTCCCGGAAAAGCAGGTGCAGATTTATGATCGGGCCGAACAGTATCGGCTCAACCGCGAGATCGGCGGGGTGCATTATCCAAGCGACGTTGTGGCCGGCCGGATCGCAGGCACGGTCATCGCCGCCTTCCTGTTCCAGTCCCCGACTTTTCTTGAGGACTATGCCAAGGCCAGGGCCGAAGTGCGTCAGGTCCTGGGCTTGCCGCAGTAGCCGCCGTCTGTCGGGGGCATCGCCGCCGCCAGGCAGGCGGCGCAGACAAACCTGTCCGGGGGACTCGTGATGCAAACGCCTGAAGCCACATATCGGCTCGGATCTGCCGGATGCCTGCGGCTGCTGCGGGCCTGTTGCCTGGGGCTGGCGTTGCTGGCCGGCTGGCTTGCCCCGGCCTTGGCCCAGACTGGGGCGACGCAAGGCGTGCTAACCCTGGACGCGCCGGCCCTGTCCGAACTGCCGCGCCGTTTCCGCACGGCCGCCTTTCCGCTGGCCGTCCCTGCCGGCAGCCCGGCCCTGTCCCGCCAGGGCCTGGACGGGTTGCGCGTCTCGGGCAGCAGTCAGTTTTCCCTGCCGCAACTGGCCGTATTACAGGCCAATCTGCCCGGCCGGGTGACTGTGGTTGATCTGCGCCGGGAATCCCACGGCTTTCTGGGCGGGGAGGCCGTATCCTGGCGTGTCCCCGACAATCAGGGCAATCCCGGGCTGGAAGCCGTGGCCGTGGCTGGGGCCGAGGCCGGGCTGCTGGCCGCCGTTGACGCGTTGCCGGGAGTGATTGTGGCCCGGGACAAAGATGCCGGCCAGGACGCTGCAAAGGGCCAGGGCGGAAGCGACAGCCTGACCCTGGGACCGCTGCCGGCCGTCACCGAGGCCGAGGCGGCCGCGTCCCTGGGCCTGGGCTATTTCCGGCTGCCCGTCTCCGACCACACCCGTCCCAGTGACGGTGTCGTGGACCGGTTCGTGCGGTTTTACCGCGGGCTGGCCCCGCAGACCTGGCTGCATTTTCATTGCCGGGGCGGCGCCGGGCGCACCACCACGTTTTTATGCCTCGTCGACATGCTGCAAAACGCCCGGGAGGTGGACTTTGCCGCCATCCTGGCCCGGCAAAAGGCCCTGGGCGGCACCGACCTGACCCGGACGGCCGGCGGCCAAACTCCGGCGCGCGACCGTCTGGCCCAGGAGCGGCTTGATTTCCTGCGCCGGTTTTACGACTACGCCATGGCCAATCCGGACGGGCGCGGGCAGAGCTGGTCCCAGTGGCTGGCCGGGAACTGCCGGCCGTGAGGCGACCGGTTTTCCGACGGCGGCTCGTGGCCGCCTGGCTGCGGGAGCTTGCCCGGCTTGGCGGCGAGGCGATCAGCGCCTTTTTCCGCTCCGGCGGTCCGACCCAGGCAGCCGCCCTGGCCTTTTATGCCTTGCTCTCGTCCGTGCCGCTGCTTTTTGCCATGCTGGCCCTGAGCGGGGCGGTGTCCGGCGAGAGCTGGACCGGCCAGATGGCCCTTCGCCGCCAGTTGGCCGCCATCACCCCCTATATCGACGAGGTGCTGGTGTCCCGGGCGCGGCGGCTGTTGTGGGCCTCGGCCGGGTTTTCCCTGGAGAGCGTGCTGTTTCTCTTGTGGTCGTCCTGGTTGTTTCTGGGCGCGTTGCGCCGGGCCCTGGCCCTTCCGTGGCGTCAGTCGCCGCCGCCGGCCGTCTCCCTGGTCGGACGGGTTTGGGGCGCGCTGTGGGGCGGGGTGGGCGGGGTGCTCTTTGTGGGCGCGGTGACAGCGGCCATGTATCTGGCCTATCTGCCGCGCCTGGAGCCCCAGGGCAGCTTGTTGCGCCAATGGTCGGCGCTGTGGGGCGTGGGCTGCCTGACCGGCCTCTTCGCTGCGGCCTATGTGCTCTTTTTGCCGGGCCGGCGGCCGCTGCGGGCCATACTCGCGGTCTCGGCCGGGCTGGCCGCGGCCGGCTGGGGGGTCAGTCTGGCCTTTGCCAGACTGGTGGCGGTCCTGCCCCGCTATGAACTGGTCTACGGGTCGTTAAGCGGCGCGGTGCTTTTTTTGCTCTGGCTTGATTACAACGCCTGGCTGGTCCTTTTGGGGGCGTGGTTTCTGCATCTGTGGCAGCGCGACCACGCCCCGTCGGCCCTGCACCGCCGGCTGTCCCCGGCCGGCTGGATCGACCGGTTGCGCTCCGGCCGCCTGACGGGCCGCAACGGGCCGGGTGGTTAGCGCTTCTGGTAGGTGGCCGTGACCGAGATGGTGATGCCGCCCCGGGCCGCGAAATCGCCGGTCACTTCCATTTCCAGGGGGGAGGCCGCCTCCACGAGATCATCGAGGATGCGGTTGGTCAGGGTTTCCATGAAGGCGCCTTCGTCGCGGTAGCTAAACAGATACAGCTTGAGCGACTTCGATTCGATGCACAGTGCATCCGGCACGTAGCGGATGGAGATGGTGCCGAAGTCGGGCTGGCCGGTTTTGGGGCAAAGGCTCGTGAATTCGTCGCTGGAAAAGGTCACGGTATAGGGCCGGCCCGGGAAGGCGTTGGGAAAGGTCTCGAGCAGGCCGGGCGAGACGGTGTGGGGGTAGACCGTTGCCCCCTGGCCCAGGGTTTTGAGTGTGCTGACATCGTCTTTGGGAACCGGGTGCGACATGGGAAGTCTCCTTGACGGCCGGGTGGGGCCGTGGTTGTCTTGACACGAAGGCCCCGCCTCCATACCGTTCCCGGCCCCGATGTTCAATGACCAGGGAGAGACCCCTATGGCCCCGCTTTACACCATTGCCGTTTCCGGTTCCTTTAGCGCCGCCCATCGCCTGCCCAACCATCCCGGGCCGTGCGCCGCCATGCACGGCCACAATTTCGAGGTCGTGGCCGAACTTGGGGCCACCTGTCTCGTCGACGGCATGGTGGCCGATTTCATGGCCGTGCGCGCCGCCATGAACGAAGCCTTTTCCGGCCTGGACCACGCCTGCTTAAACGACCATCCCGAACTGTCGCCGCCAACGGCCGAGGTCCTGGCGGCCTGGATTTTCGGCCGGTTGCAAGCTCGTCTGGGCGACGACCGGGTGCGCGTCCTTCAGGTGCGGGTCGAGGAAAGCAAGGGCCTGTCCGCCGCCTACCGTAACGACCCATGCTGAAAGTCCACGAAATTTTCGCCAGCATCCAGGGCGAGTCGAGCTTTGCCGGCTGGCCGTGCGGCTTTCTGCGCCTGTCCGGCTGTAATCTGGCCTGCTCCTGGTGCGACACGCGCTATGCCGGCGACTCCTTTGCCGACATGGCCGTGGCCGACGCCGTGGCTGCGCTGATGGCCCTTGGCCTGCCGCTGGTCGAGATTACCGGCGGTGAACCGCTGCTGGCTCCTGAGACGCCGCATCTCGTGGCCGCCCTGGCCGACGCCGGACTGACCGTGCTGGTCGAGACCAACGGCAGCCTGGACATCCGAGGACTCGATGCCCGGGCCGTGGCCGTCATGGACGTCAAATGTCCGGGCAGCGGCATGGAGGGGCGAAACGATTACGCCAACCTGGACCGGCTGCGCCCCCGCGACGAGGTCAAATTCGTCCTGACCGACCGGGCCGATTACGACTTTGCCCGGGAGATCGCCGCCCGGGTCTGGACCGGGCGCATGGTCCATTTCTCGCCCGTCCCGGGCCTCCTTGATCCGGCCAGGCTGGCCGCCTGGATGCTGGCCGACACGGTGCGCGCCCGGTTGTCCCTGCAACTGCACAAATACATCTGGAGCCCCGATGCCCGGGGCGTCTGAGGGAGCGGCCATGACCGCACAAGCACAGAAAAAAGCCGTGGTCCTTTTTTCCGGGGGCCTTGATTCCACCACCTGTCTGGCTGTGGCCCGGGAGCAGGGCTTTTTGCCCTGCGCCTTGAGCTTTGCCTACGGGCAGCGCCACATCGTCGAGATCGAGGCGGCCAGGCGCGTGGCCAAGGCCATGGCGCCCCACGCCCATTTGATCCTGCCCCTGCCCCTTGGGGCCATAGGCGGTTCGGCCCTGACCGCCGACATCGCCGTGCCCAAGGACCGCGACACGGCCGCCATGGAGTCCGAGATTCCGGTCACCTACGTGCCGGCCCGCAACACCATTTTCCTGTCCATGGCCCTCGGTTGGGCCGAGGTCCTGGGGGCCAGCGACATCTTTATCGGCGTCAACGCCCTGGACTATTCCGGCTATCCCGACTGCCGGCCGGAATTCGTGGCCGCCTTTGAGGCCATGGCCAATCTGGCCGTCAAGGAAGCGGTGGAAGGGCGGCTTCATATCCGCATCCACACGCCGCTTTTAAGGCTGTCCAAGGCCGACATCGTGCGCCTGGGGACCCGCCTTGGCGTGGACTACGGTCTGACCCATTCCTGCTACGATCCTGATCCGGCTGGTCTGGCCTGCGGCCGCTGCGACAGCTGCCTGCTGCGCAAAAAGGGCTTCGAGGAAGCCGGCGTGGCCGATCCCACCCGCTACCATCCAAGCCTGTAAGCGCGCGCTGCAGCCTTCCTGGCTGTCACGCGCTGCCGAAACTCGTTCGGGTGCGTTTTTACGTTTCGCAAAAAACCGGACTGATTTGTTGCGAACGCGACACTTGGCCAGCCGCGCCCGGACAGTAAACCGTCACGGTGGCCGGCGCGGTCGCAAGGAGGCACTTCCCCCGGGCGGGCAGGGAGACCGATACCCTGCCCGCGCAGCCGCTGCCCGTCGGTCTGCCGGCCCTTGCCGCGCCCTAGAGAAAAGAGCCGGTCCCCAAACGGGGGCCGGCTCTTTTCTCTAGGGCGTTCGGGGGTCAGTCTGCGGCCGGGACCAGAAGCTCGGGGCGGACGTATTCGGAAATATTGTTGGCGTAGTGGAGGAACAGGCCGGGAACCCCGACCAGGGGCGTCCAGTAGCCGTCAACGAAGCCGCCGTAGCTTTCAGAGTAGGTTCCGGAACGCTTGGCCGTGCCGTCGGCCAGGGCGGCGTTGCCTTTGCAGTTTTTGCACAGGCTGTTGCGTCCGGCCAGGGTGAAGCACTTGCTGCCCTCTGGGATGCCGAGTTCCTTGCCCGTGGCATTGACGGCCACGATTTCGCGGTTGGCCCGCACCAGCATGACCGGTCCGGGGTGCAGATCCCACATGAGGTGGAAGGCGTCGAGGATTTCCTGGGTGACGGATGTTTGTTCCATGATGCGTCTCCTTGTGCGGCCACGGGTTCGACCGCGACCGGACAATGCCGACATGGCCTCCGTCGTGCTTCTCCGGGGTGAAACGGATTGTAACAGACTGTTGCGTCCCGGCCGACACATTTCGTTACAAACCGTTGCCGGCCGGAAAAGCCAGGAACCGATCCGCCGGGTAGACCCTCAGGGCAGGCTTGGCCGGTTTCCCCGGCCGCTGCCGTGCGGAGGTGCGCCATGTACTGGACAGTCGTTTTGTGGATCGTGGTTCTGGCTGGCTTCGGCCTCAGCTTGCAGTTGTTTTTGAACGAGGCCGGGCGACCGGGCGAGCCGCCTGCCCCCCTGGAAGCGTTGCGTCAGGCCCGGCGTGCGCTGGAATTGTCTGGGCAACAGCGGCATATGCTGGCCTGCTCGCTGGCCTTGCAGCGCAACGACGTTTCGTCCTTGGCCGCCGGCAATGCCGTGTTCTGCGACGCCCTGGCCGAGGTCATGGTCGCCCCCGGGGTTGGCCGGGAGTCCCTAAACGATCTGTATGCGGCAAAGCGGGGGCTGGCCGAGCGGGCCTATGTCCTGGCCCGGGACCGGTTTTTGGCCTTCCACGCCGTTTTGACCCCGGTCCAGCGCCAGCGTCTGGCCGGGCTGGTACGCCAGGGCCGGGGCGCGGGACTGGTGCGTCAGGCGCCGTTGCCGTGACCGTTTTAGGGTTCACAACCATGTCTGGTGCTTTTACAGTCTGCCGCAAACCCGACCATCCACGGCCGGCCGGTTAGGGAGACGCCATGGGCGCAAAACGCATTTTGGTTATCGAGGACGACAGGCGGCTCCAGGATCTCCTGCGCGAGTATCTGGCCACCTTTGGCTTTGAGGTCAAAGCCGTGGGCCATGCCCGGGAGGGGCTGGACGTCCTGGAGACCTTTGCCCCGGCCCTGGTCATCCTCGACCTCATGCTACCCGACATCGACGGTTTTGAGGCCTGCCGGGAAATCCGCCGGCGCGGGGCAACGCCCATTATCATGCTGACCGCCCGCACCGACGTGGCCGACCGGGTGGCCGGGCTGGAAATCGGGGCCGACGATTACGTGCCCAAGCCCTTTGAGCCGCGCGAATTGGTGGCCCGCATCCAGGCGGTGCTGCGCCGGGGCGAGCCGGCCCAGGCGCAGTCGGTTGGCGAGAGTCTGTCCTTTGGCCGGCTGCGGGTGGACAGGGGGGCCAGGGAGGCCTTTCTCGACGAAGTTCCCCTGGGGCTGACCACCATGGAATTCGAGGCCCTATCCCTCTTGGCCGGCAATGCCGGGCGGGTACTCGACCGCGATGCGCTGTTGCGCGCCTTGCGGGGTCTGGAAAGCGACGTTTACAACCGCTCGATAGACATTGCCATGAGCCGGCTGCGCCAGAAGCTCGGCGACGACGCCAAGGCCCCCATCTTTATCAAAACCGTGCGCGGCGCGGGCTATGTCTTTATTGCCAAGGCGGATGAACATGCTTGATTTTCTGCGCCGCCACCTGCAGTCGATCTTTACCCGCCTGGGGCTGGTCATGCTGTGCATGGTGGTGGTCATCAACTGCGGCACCTGGCTGCTCTATATTCGTTTCCACAGCCGGGCCGACACCGCCGACAGCCGGCATATGGCCCGCTATGCCCGGTTTCTGGCCGAGGCTGTGGGGAGTCCGCCGGACAGGGCCAAGGCGCAGGCCCTGGTCGCCGACCTGCCCCTTCGGGTCACTGTTGGCGGGGAGCAGGGCTGGAGTGTTGGCCGGCCAGGGGATTTTCCCGAGGCCTACCTCACCTTGCGGCCTCTTGGCGACGGCGTTTCGGGCGGGGTGGTCCACGGCCACCGGCGCATGGTGGTGACCGCTGCCGACGGGAGCACGCTCACCTTTGACAGCTTTCCCACCGAGCCCGAATTGGCGTCCTTTCGTCTGTTTGCCGTCCTGTCCCTGGCCCTGACCTGGGTGGTGGTCCTGGCCGGCTACGGCGTCATGCGCTGGCTGCTGCGGCCGGTGCGCTGGTTGTCGGAGGGAGCGGCGGCGGTTCGCGACGGCGCTTACGACCATCAGGTGCCGGAGACCTGCGGCGGAGGGCTTTTGGAACTGAGCCGGACCTTCAATGAGATGACATCGGCCCTTCGGGCGACGCTTTGCGCCCAGAAACGGCTGCTCATCGACGTTGGCCATGAGCTGCGAACGCCGATCACCCGCCTCAAACTCGCCCTGGAACTGCTGCCGGACCGGGAGCGGGCCGAGGCCATGCGCGAGGATGTGGACGACATGGAAGTCATGGTGGTGTCCATCCTCGAATCGGCCCGGCTGCGCCACGAGGTCCGCTCAGTGCACGCGGCTCCGGTTGATCTGGTCGAACTGACCGGAGTCATTGCCGCCCGGTACGCCGATACACTGCCCGGGGTCACGGTCGATCTGCCCGGAGAGCCGGTCTGGGTCATGGCTGACGGTGAAAAACTGGCCATGGTGGTGCGCAATCTGCTGGACAACGCCTGCAAGTATTCGCGGGGAGGCGATGCCCCGATCGCTGTGGCCCTGGCTGGGGAGCGGGAATGGGTTGTGCTGACTGTGGCCGACCATGGTCCGGGTATCCCGGCCGAAGCCCTGCCCCATATTTTTGAGCCGTTTTACCGGGTGGATGCTTCGCGTACCCGGGATACCGGCGGCTTCGGCCTGGGACTGAGCCTGTGCCAAGCCATCGTGCGCGCCCACGGCGGCCGCATTGCGGCCACGAACGGCCGGGAGGCAGGCTTGACAGTGACAGTGGCCATTCCCCGTCAAGCGCCCGCGACGCCTCGGCAATAAGGCGGCGCGGGCAGGTTGGCGCACGACGCGGGTCAGTTGCGCCCGATGGGTGCGCCTGTGGCGAACGACGGTTCGTGCAGGAGAATGACGATGTCGGCTGCGGACTTGATGCGGCGCAGGATGTCGTAGGCGGCGTAGGGATTGACGCAGGTGCCGGGCGGGATAACCTCCATTTCCCGGGCCGTTACGGCCTTGGGCGGGAAGAGGTTTTCCCGGATGACGCAAAACCCGGTGATGACCGCCTGCCCGGCCGGGGTGTCCACGAAGACCGACATGCCGCCCTCGGTATGGGCCGGGGTATGGACCATCCGAAGACCGGGCAAAATTTCCGTGTCGCTGGTCAGGGGCTGCATCTGCCCGGCTTCGAGGACGTCTTCGACGTATTCCTCGTTGTAGCGGAAATCGAGCGGATGCGGGTCGCGTATGTGTTTAAGTTCCTGCTCGTGGGCGTAGAACACCGCGTTTTCGCACAAGGCGTCGTTTTCGCAGTGGTCGTTGTGCAAATGGGTGTGCACCACGATGTCGATGTCCGCCGGGGTCAGGCCAAACTGGGCCAGCCCGGAATCCAGGGTATGGATCTTCCCGCCAATGGCTGCCTCCCGGGCCGCCGACTGCACCGGCCGCATCTCGCCGGTATCGACCAGCACCCGCTTGCCGCCGCCTTCCAGATACCAGCCGTAAATGGGAATGGTGTAGGGCGTCCCGTAGTCAAATTGATAGGTCATCATGCCCTTGTCGAATTCCTTGGTGCCAAGGACAATGGGATGGATCACGAATGTGGCCACGCGAAACCTCCGGCGGACATGTCTGGGCGACGCCGTAGCCCGAACGATTGGGTTCAATGGCGAGACGGGCATTCTTTTTTATCCGCAATGGCTCAAGAGATAAGCAGGAAGCGAGGAAGGACAAGAGGATGCGTCCCGAGCTTTTCCCGGCGCCTGGGAAGAGAGTTGGGTGGCAGGAGAGGGGGCGGACTTTTGAACAGAGGCGATCTCATGAAGACCCGATTCTGCCCAGCTTGGTCGGCACCTTGATTGACAAGTGGGTCGACAACGAGCTTGGTCGGCGTCCATGTTGCGGCAAACAAATCCGATTTAAAGCGACCCGGGAAACGATTGGGAGTCGTTTGAGCGGAGGCCACACCGGTTGGTTCACGGGCAGGATTCAGTGTATTGGGGTGAACCATTCACCCATCTTTCTCGAGACAAACAAGCGCCACCCGCATCGTAGGTGGTCAGGTAGCCGCTCATGACACCATGGGTGTATCTGTCGTATCGGTATCGTATGTTTCCATTATCCCAATACCCAAGAAGCTGACCTTCCAGATAACCATGGTCGTACGGGTGTATCCACCAGGGGTAGCCATTTTGGTAGTAACCAATCTTCTGCCCGTTATATTTGCCTTCTTGGTCAAAATAACTTCGCATCATTAATGCTCCATCTTCGTAGTAATCGTATTGTGCCTGTTGGTAGCCATTCTCCCAATTGCATATAGCGCTTTGTATATGCTGTAATTGTTGGTCGTAATAGTAAGCGGTGGCCATAAAATATCCCGCTGTCGGGTGTGTCCATCGTATCAAGCTGAGATCTGGCTTTAAATCAACAATGGCATTGGCTGGTACGTCCGGGCACCAGACGCAGTCCGCATGGCTGCTTGACCCCACCAGCACCGTGGCCTGGGCCGGTGCCTGGTAGGGGGCTTGCGTGTCGGTGTTGGCGACGGCCACCAGATAGATGTCGCCATGGCTGGCCGTCACGGTCCGGGGAGAACCGGGAACCAGATCCGCCAGGAATTGGAAGGGACCGGCCTGGGCTTTGCCGTGATACAGGGAAAAGGAAATGACCGGACTCTGGGCCAATGCGCTGATTTGGAAGTCCTGGCTGACGTCATTTCTGAAAATAATGGAAATTTTTTGGGCCGAGAAGGGTTCCAACGAGGGCTGGGTCATGACTGCGGTCGAGCCGTCGGGGTACAAGGTGGCGTTGCTGGCCGGCTGGGGCCAGCCGGGATAGCCGGTGCTGCCTGAAATGAATTTGCCGACGTAGCAGCGCCAATCCTGAGCCACGCTGTCGGGGGAGGCGAGCGCTTCGAACACCGCGCGCAGGTCGCTGTAATCATTCGGAGTTGCCCCCTGGGCCCGCACCTTCCTCCAGATCAAGGGCACCAGCCCGCCGGTGTGCTGGCTGTTCAGGTAGCGCTGGAACCCCGACGCCCAGTAGCCCCGATTTTGCGCCCCGGTCCTGTCGTTGCCGTAGGTTTCCAGCCCGTTGCGCATGGTATCAATGTTCAGGGTGAACACGGGCGAAACGTAGTCGGAATTGTCCAGCATGCCGGCTTCGAACCATACGGAACTGGCCTCGGCCAGCCATAGAAAGAAAGGCGTGGCCGAGGGGTGGCGGATGGCGATGCTGAAGCGTGGATCATACGTGTTCTGGACAAGATGGAAGAATTCGTGCCCGACGGTGGCCCTGACGTTGTCCATGTTTCCAGGAATGCAGCGGTCAAGGTTGATGTTGAGGTATCCATAGGCCTTGCCGTACAGGGGGATGCCGCTCTCGCCGTCTCGCGCGCCCAGGCCATGGACAAGGTTGATCGTGACGGGGAAGTCGAGCGTATCCGCGAATTCGAAGCCCATTCCCGTGAGCTTCCTTGAGGCCTCCTGAGCGTAGCGTATGATGTCCTCGACGAGTGCCGAACCCAGCAGCGCTGTTGGGTGGTAGACAACGAATTGTCCGCGCGGCGTGGTCAGCCAGTCCGGAGCTAACTCGAGGCTGAAGGATTCCACGGCGGGGGAGGCGAGTTTCAGGCCGCGTGTGCTGGCCGCAGTTTCGCAGGTTTCGGTCGCAGGAATGGATACGCGCAGGATTCCGCCTTGCACGTTGCCGGAGACGAGCCTGGGAAGCGGGCGGCTTGCCACGCCCGATCCGTCATCCAGGACATCGCCGAGGGCCACGGCCATGCTCCGATCCCCCCCTGATACGCCTGTGATGGCCACTGCCACGGGCAGGCAATGCCCCCCGGTTCCCATTTCCAGGTTGTAGGCTCGGGAGCCGGATGCGCCATAATAGCCGGAAGGATCAACCTGTTGCAGAGTGACAGCGCGGTCCGAGCCGAGAGCCCCGGGCGGAACGGAGACGGATATCCCCGCGACGGCAAGTGTGCCGCCCTGGGGGCCGAGCACCTTGCTCGTCTTGGCTCTTCGGGGAGTGTGCGACGCCATGGTCAACAGGAGCATGTCCGAGTCGGTGTCTGCCCAAAGGGAGGCGGGCAAGATCAGGGGCAGGCAGAGGAAAACGACTGTTGCCAAGCCAGTGAAGACTTTTTCCCTGGGACAATGGAGAGGAGATATGCGCATAACGCACTCCTTAACATGGCAACGGCAGGGGGCGAGAGAGGTTCTACACGTGACTATTATATAATTGACCAAGGTATAGGCGTCAAGGGGACGATAAAACCGCCCCATCGGAGAAACCAAACGGTGACAAAGCGTTGCAGTGCCATCGAGTGCGTCCATTGCTCTGAATTTTTCCCTGTAAGTTCAAAGATGCACAGTGATATGTCTGACAGTGGCTGACGCGGAGGCGTTGTTCGGGGCGTGGGTTAGCGGGGGGGCAAAAATTTTCCGAATGGAGAGTTGGTCGACGATGCGGGAAATGCGGGAATAATTACGTGCGTCGCAGTCCTGCAAAAGCAGCCTGAAGGGTCGGGACGGTTCTCCGACAAAGTTGCTGATTTCCGCGAAGGCTTTCAATTCTGCGACTGCTCATCGCTTCTGGCGTATCAGCGTAGTCGTCGACAGGAGTGTCCCTCCCATTGCCGGGCATTCTGGGCCTGACCGGGGACGGGATTGCCGCCTATTGTTGCCGAAACCACTGGCTGTACGCGTCAAAATCGGACAAGAGAGACTAGAGAACCCGCTCTCAGTAATACAGATTTGCCATAAAATCCGGCTGTGAAATGAGGCGCAACATTGCCGTGAGAGAAAGTGAGACTCCTGGTCTGTCTTTTAAACAGTTTCATGGAAACTGTTTAAAGGACATATTATTTCATTTTGAAATGATACAACGCCAGACAGGAACTGCGAAACGCCTCTTGACGTTTCAGCTTGCACCGGCGTAACATTTTCAAATATAGTCCAGACGAGACAACAACCCTGTTGCCGCAGCCAGGCGGACCTCCTCCCGCGTCTGCGGTGGTGCCTGGAGGCATACCATGAACGGCCGCAACACGCTGTGCGACCTTCCGGCCTTCCTGCTCCTTCCCGCCCTGTCCGTCCTCCTGCTCCTGGTCTGGCCGGCAAGCGCCCTTCCCGACAGCATGACCGTACCCTTTGTCAACAACGACTGGAAACTGGTCATCACCATGGAGCCCGACGGCGACATGGCCATGAACGACGCCATCGCCTACAAGATGGAAAACGACCTGCCCTCGGTCCGTTTTCAGGCCCAGGGCAAGCAGAAATTCACCGTTACTGCCGTCTATACCGGTTCGGTCCAGGGCACGGCCTTTTTTGACGTGGCTCCGTATACTGTCGCCCCTACCCTCAATTACACGGCAAACCCGGGTCTCAAGGAGGGCGAGTTCACCTCCGAGAGCTGGTACACCGGCGGCCAGGACGGCTGGAACCATTGGCCATGGATCTGGGAGGTGCGCCTGGAACTGCGGGACTCCGGCGGCTTCGAGATACCGGGGACCTTTGCCGGGGGCTATCTGACGCTGAACATTATCCCGTTCCGCTATGCCTGGCTGGAGTACACCCGCTTGTGCGTCAGCGATGTCCGGGCTACGGCCCTGACCGCCGAACTGGTGTCCATCGGTCCGGAAAACTACACCCTCACCTCCGAGTCGCCGGTCGAAATCAACCCGAAAACCGTGGCTCCCGAAGCCTACTATTACGCCAGTTATGCCGGTTTTACGTTGTATTGTCCCCTGGCGGCCTTCGACACCGGTCCAATCAAGACCAAGGTCACGGCCGAAGGCGGCGGAGCGCCCCCGATATCCCAACAAGTTACCGTGCCTTTTGCCCGGGTGGAAGAATCAGATCGGGGTGTGTGGATCAAGAACCAGCTCAGCGGGGAATGGTCGGAGCTTTCAAACGGCGGGCCCCTGGCCAAGGGCGACCTGATCAAGATGGCCCCCGTGCCCTGGTATGATTCCGTCTGGCTGCCCCATATTGTGGTGCAATTTGCCGATGGCCAGATCCGGGAGGTGACCTTGGAACCGGGCTACGACCAGTCCCAGGCCGGCGAACTCATTATCGAGGTGGGGCAGGGGGCGCTCCTGACCCATAACGTCGCCTGGACCATCAAATTCACCAACTTCATCCAGGAACGCACCAATAATCCACGCGAATATGCCAAGGAATACGTCTGGGACACCCTGGGAGACGCGCTTTTCAATTTCTTTGCCCCTGGTTCGAGCTGGCCCATCAAGAAAATCGGCGGAGAAATTATCGAATACGGCCTGGAAAAAGTCTATGGGGCCACAGGCGGTGACGGCGCACAAAGGTTCGTTCCGCGCCCGAGCGTCGAGGACATTGTCGCCGAAACCCGGACCATGCGCGCCGGCAGCCGGGGCAATAGGCCAAGTTCGCGCCCCACGGCCCACGCGGCCATGGCCATCAACAGTAATGGCTCCATGACCGTGGAAAATCGCATCGGCACCCGCCGGGCCGTCAACGCCAGCCAGCAGACCCGACTTCTGCCCCCACGCACCCAGGTCAGCCACACTTCCTTCTTCGGGCAGGTGACCAACCTGCCCTATCCAGGCACCATCGACTATCCGTTCTTCACTGTCACACCCGCCGATGGCAGCTTTACCTCCTCCTGTACGCCGCTCGTGACCTTCAGCTACAAGGGCTACGATACGAAATTTATACCCGAAACCCTGGACGTGCGCATCAACGGCCGTCTGGTCAACGCCTTCATTTCTCGGGGGGAGGCAGCCGCCAGCCTGCGCATTCCCTACGACAGCGCCCTGAGTTACGGCTCAAACACCGTCGAGGCTTCCATCATGGACGCCATCAGCGGTCGTATATTTGTCACCACCACCTTCTTTGCCTCCGGCACGCCCCAGGCCCCAAGCCGCCTCGTGGCAACGCCCGCAGCGACTTCCATGCTGCTGCACTGGCAGCCAGGCCAGACCCGGGGCCTTTCTGGCTACCACGTCTACAAGGGCGACACCGCCGACACCATCACCACACGCCTGACCACGACACCCATCGCCGGCCAAGTCTACGCCCTCTATGCCGCGACCGAACCGGGACTGGCCAGCGGAGCCTATTTCGCGGTCAGTGCCGTGGTGGACGGCACGGAAACCGCTCTGTCAACGCCCGTGCAAGGCTCCCTGGCCGGGCCGGCTGCCGCCGCGCCCGCCCCCATCACCGATCTGGCTGCCGCCACAAGCTATGAGGCGATCACCCTCAACTGGACACCACCGGCCGGAGCCCGGGTCTACCGTATAAGCCGGGGCGGCATGGACGACCTCATCCTGCGCGACCCGCCCTTCGTGGATGCCACCGCCGGCCGGGGCATCAACCGGAGCTACACGGTCACCCCCCTTGGGCTCAATCTGGCCGCAGGGACCACCGCAACAGTCACGGCCACGGTACCGGCCACGACGCCGCCGCCGGCCCCGACCGGGTTTACGGCCTATGCCGCCGACGCCGAAAACAAGATCTGGAATCTGCGATGGGATCCGGCCCGGGCCGCCGGCATCGCCAGCTGGCGGGTCTATGAGTCCAGAAACGGAGAGGCCTATGCCCTGGTGGCCCAACAGGCCGCTGGGGAACTGACCTTGGCCCGGACGCTGACGACTCCGGGGCCGATATCCTGGCACATCGCGGCCGTGTCTGACGCCGGAATGGAAAGCGCTGCCGGCCCGGCCTGCGACGGCGGCTACGCCACGGCCGTCGTGCCGGCCACCATGGCGACCAGCGCGGGGACGTTGCTGTTGCTGCGGGAATAAGAAGAACGCCCTGGGTCGAGGGCTGTGTCTTGGACGGCGGTCGACAACTCGGTCGATGGCATCACCGTTTTTCGCATCACATGGTCATAAAAGCGAAAAGCCGCCCATTGCTGGACGGCTTTTCGCAAAAAAACAAAATATCTGGCGGAGAGGGAGGGATTCGAACCCTCGAACAGGATTTACTCCCGTTACCCGCTTAGCAGGCGAGCGCCTTCGGCCAGCTCGGCCACCTCTCCGCAAAAAGGCGAAGTAAAGGTTTGCTGGCCCGAGGTCAAGAAAAAAAGCTGGTCCAACATGCACCTCCTGCTGTTTCCGCTCTTTACAGGGGGCCGGCCCCGCGCATATGTTCACCTTTCGTCTTAACGAGCCCCCTCAAAAGGAGTCCAGGGCATGAAAAAGTTTGCGCGTATGGAGCGCCTTCCCCCATACGTTTTTGCCACCGTCAACGAGCTGAAAATGCAGATGCGGCGGCGAAACGAAGATGTCATCGACCTTGGTATGGGCAATCCGGATCTGCCCACGCCCCCCCATATCGTCGAAAAACTGGTCGAGGCCGCCCAAAAGGCCGCCAACCATCGGTATTCCGCATCCAAGGGCATCAAGGGGCTGCGCAACGCCATTTCCGGCTGGTACAAGCGCCGGTTCGACGTCGACATCGACCCCGAAACCGAAGCCGTGGTCACCATGGGAGCCAAGGAAGGCCTGGCCCACCTGGCCCTGGTCATGCTTTCCCCGGGCGATGTCGTCTTCGCCACCGACCCGGCCTATCCTATCCACCCGTACTCCTGCATCATTGCCGGTGCCGACGTGCGGCGCATCCCCATCAGCTCCGACCGGGATTTTTTCGAGGATCTGCTGGCCGCCACCAAACAGACCTGGCCCCAGCCCAAGCTGCTCATTATCTCCTATCCGCACAACCCGACCACGGTGACGGCGGATGTCCCGTTTTTTGAGCGCATCGTGGAGTTCTGCAAAGAACACGACATGATGGTCATCCACGATTTCGCCTACGCCGACTTCGGCTTCGACGGCTACCGGCCGCCGAGCTTTTTGCAGGCCAAGGGCGCCAAGGATGTGGGCGTGGAATTCTTCTCGCTCACCAAAAGCTATTCCATGGCCGGCTGGCGCGTCGGGTTTTGCTGCGGCAACCCCGAGATGGTCCACGCCCTGACCCGCATCAAGAGCTATCTGGATTACGGCATCTTCCAGCCCATCCAGATTGCCGCCACCGTGGCCTTAAACGGCCCGCAGGAGTGCGTGCGCGAGATCATGGACGTGCACCAGGAACGCCGCGACACGCTCATTGAGGGCTTGGCCCGGGCCGGCTGGGACGTGCCCGCGCCCAAGTCCACCATGTTCGTGTGGGCCAAAATCCCGGAGCCGTTTGAGCATCTCAAATCCGTGGAATTCTCCAAGCTCCTGTTGCGTGAGGGCGGCGTGGCCGTGTCGCCGGGACTTGGATTCGGGCACTTCGGCGACAACTACGTCCGCTTTGCCCTGGTGGAAAACCGTCACCGCATCAATCAGGCCGTTCGCGGCATAAAAAAGGCGTTGTCCGGATGAACGAAGCACTTGTCGCCCCCGTTCGTATTGGACTGGCCGGACTCGGGACTGTCGGGTCCGGCCTCGTGGCCGTGTTGCAGCAAAACGCCGAGTGGATCAGCGCCCGGCTCGGCCGTGGGGTCGCCGTCAAAACGGTGCTCGTGCGCGACCTGGCCAAGCCCCGGGCCGTGACCCTTGGTCCCGAGGTCGTCCTTACCACCGATGCCGAGGCCCTGGTCACCGACCCGGACATCGACATCGTGGTCGAACTCATGGGCGGCATTGATGCGGCCTTTGCGCTCATCCACAAAGCGCTCTCGGCCGGCAAGCATGTGGTCACGGCCAACAAGGCGCTGTTGGCCAAGCGTGGTCCCGAGCTTTTCGCCCTGGCCGCGGCCAAGGGCCTGGGGCTGTATTACGAAGCCAGTTGCGCCGGAGCCGTGCCCATTGTCGAGACGCTCAAGTCGTCTTTGGCCGGCAACCGCATCAAAAGCATCATCGGCATCCTAAACGGTACGGCCAACTACATTTTATCCAGCATGAGCGAGAAGGGCCTGCCCTTTGCCGCGGCGCTCAAAAAGGCCCAGGATCTGGGCTATGCCGAGGCTGATCCGACCCTGGACATTCAGGGCTACGACGCGGCGCATAAGCTCATTGTGCTCATTCGGCTGGCCTACGGCCGCAATTTGCCCCTGGACAAGCTGCCGGTCGAAGGCATCACCGCCGTTACGCCCGAAGACATCCGTTTTGCCCGTGAGTTCGGCTATGCCATAAAGCTCATCGGGCAGGTCCGTGACCTGGACGGCCGTCTGGCCGCAGGGGTGTGGCCCATGCTCGTCCACGAGGAATTCCTGCTGGCCAGCGTCAAGGGGGCCTTTAATGCCGTGCGCGTCGAGGGCGACGCCTCCGGCCCCATCATGCTCCACGGCAAGGGGGCCGGCGATCTGCCCACGGCCAGCGCCGTCCTGGCCGATGTCCTGGCCCTGGCCCGGGAAGGCATGATCCCCAACAACACCGGCTTTCGCACCGAACCGTTGCCCGAGGCCGAGCTGGTCGATCCCGATGATTTCATCAGCCCGCATTATATCCATTTCACGGTCAAGGATCAGCCCGGGGTCATGGCCGCCATCTCCAAGTCCATGGGCGAGCACGGCGTGTCCATCCGCCAGGCCGTGCAGAAGGGCGAGCCCGAGGACGGCTATGTGTCCATCGTGTTTTTGACCCACGAGGCCGCCAACCGGGCCATCACCGGCGTGTTGACCGACACCGGCGCCATGGCTTTTATCAAACCCGGCACCGTCCATTTCCGGGTGTTGTAGCGGCTCATGACATCCCGCGTCGGCCGGACCCGGTCCCAGCCGGCGCGGGCTTTTTCTCTTGATCCGGACGCCTCGCAAGCCATAGGGCGCAACAGGCCGGAGTGACGCTTACGGCTCGTCTGGTTTGGCGACAATTCCCAGATTCGGGGCAGGGGCCGACATGGTTCGAAAAAAAGTAGCGATCCTCATTTTCCCAGGCGTGGAACTGCTCGATTTCTGTGGTCCCTACGAAGTCCTGTCCGCTTGCCGTCTGGATGCAGCCCGTCGTCGGGAAGACCCGTCGCCCTTTGAGATCGTGCTGGCGGCCGAGACGCTGGAGCCGGTGGTCTGCGCCAACGGACCGCGTTTTTTGCCGGATACGCTTCTTGCCGATTGTCCGTTGCCCGACGTGCTCCTCGTCCCTGGCGGCCTGGGGGTGCGGACGCACATCAACAATGCGCCGCTCATTGATTGGCTGCGAACCGTCGGCAGCCGGGTGGAGACCCTGGCCGGGGTGTGCACCGGCTCCATGCTGCTGGGCAAGGCCGGACTGCTCGACGGAAAACGCGCCACCACCCACTTTGCCTCCCTGCAATGGATGCGCGACCTGTTCCCGGCCATTACGGTCGACGACGACTCCCATGTGGTCACGGACGGCCGCATCCTGACGTCGGCCGGCATTTCTGCCGGCATTGATCTGGCCTTTCGGATCGTTGCGCAGTATTACGGCCAGGCCGTCGCCCAGGCCACGGCCCGACACATGGAATATCCGTATCGTACTGACAATCGGCGGCGTTATTGACCTGTTTGCGCGGTCAAGCCCGTTAAAAGTTTTTGAAGAGAGTCCAGAGAGAAACTTTTTTTCAAAAAGGTTCTCTCTGGCCGCCGGAGGCACCTCCCCGCATGTCCATCTCCTCTACCTCCCCCAAGCTCGTCTTCCTCATCGCCGACGGCATGGGCGACCTGCCGATTTCCGCCTTGGGCGGGCGCACGCCCATGGAGGCCGCTCATACGCCGGCCATGGACCGGTTGGCCCGATCGGGGCGGGTCGGCCTTTGCCGCACCGTGCCAACCGGTATGGCTCCCGGGTCGGATGTGGCCAACATGTCGCTTTTGGGCTTTGATCCGGCCAGCCACCATACCGGGCGCGGTCCCATTGAGGCGGCGGCGTTGGGTTTGGCTCTGTCGGCCGACGATGTGGTCTTTCGGCTCAACACCGTGACGGTGAGCGAATTTGCCGAGTCTGGGCTCATGCGCGATTACAGTGCCGGGCATATTGACACGGCTGTTTCCACCGGGTTGGTCAACAAGCTTGCCGAGTCCTGCCTGCCGGCCGGGTACGAACTCCATCCCGGGGTGCAGTACCGCCATCTGCTGGTGGCCAAGGGTGCGGCGGGACGGGAGGAAGCCACGGTTTTTGTGCGCCCGCCCCATGATATCACTGACCAGGGGATTGCCCCGGATATCGCAGCGTTGCAAAACGTGCCGGCCTTGTGGGAATTCGTCACTTGCGCCGCACGTCTTCTGGCTGGGAACGGCAATGGCAGCAAGGCCAATGCCGTGTGGCCCTGGGGCCAGGGCCGGGCGCTCGCATTGCCGGATTTTGCCGCCGCCTTCGGGCTTCGCGGGGCCGTGGTCTCGGCGGTGGATCTGGTCAAGGGTCTGGGCCGGGCGGCCGGCATGGACGTCCTGGAGGTGCCCGGAGCCACGGGACTCCTTGATACCAACTACGAGGGCAAGGTCGCAGCCGCCTTGGCCTATCTGGAAAGAGGGGACTTCGTGTTCGTCCATGTCGAGGCCCCGGACGAGTGCGGCCATGGCGGCGACGCAGCGGCCAAGACCGAGGCCATTGCCCGGTTCGATGCCCGGGTGGTGGTCCCCATGCTCGAGGCCCTGGGGGATCAAGCCGCCTTTGTCATCGCCTGCGACCACCCGACGCCCATTGCCATTCGCACCCACACCAGCGACCCGGTGCCGTTTGTGTTCTGGAAGCAGGGCATCGCCGCCAACGGGGCTACGGCCTTTAGCGAACGGGAAGCCGCGAAAACGGGCCTGCTCGTCGAACCCGGGCATACGCTGTTGCCCCAGGCGACGGCCTGGGCCAGGGGCTGAGACCGCCGTGGCCGTCATCCTCAAACCCGAGGACTTTCCAACCCCCGACACAAGGCTTCGGCTCACCGTGTCCTACGGCGAGACCGACCGCATGGGCTATGCCTATTACGGCCATTATCCCCACTGGTTCGAACAGGCCAGGGGACGGTTTATCCGTGAACGCGGCATGAGCTACGCCGAGGTGGAAGCACGCGGCGTCTGGCTGCCGGTGCGCGACATGGCCGTTCGTTACGTGCGGCCGGCCCGCTACGACGAGGACATCACGGTCCGGGCGGCTGTTGCCGCCTGGGGCCGGGCTTCGGTTACCTTCGTTTATCAGGTCTTTGGCCCGCCGGAGGCAGCAACGCTCCTGGCGGCCGGCGAGACCGTGCATGCCTGCACGTCCACCGACGGACGGCCCATGGCCGTTCCGGATTGGCTGCGCGGCCTCTTCTCCGCCTAACCCTTCCTCCCTTTCCTTGCAGAATCTCCTATGTTCATAGATATCCATACGCACGCCTATCATCCGAAAATCGCGGACAAGGTCCTGGCCCAGCTTGAGAACCATTACGGCATTGCCCCGGTCGGCACCGGTCAGATTGACGATCTGCTGGCCCGGGCCAAGCGGGCCGGCCTGGACCGGGTGGTGGTCCACAACGCAGCCACAGCTCCGGCGCAAGTGGTGCCGGCCAACAACTGGGCCATTGGCATCAACCGGGAACACGCTGCAATATTGAGCTTTGGGACGCTGCATCCGGACTATCCCGATTTCGAGCGGGAACTCGACCGGTTGTGGCGAAACGGCATCAAGGGCATCAAGTTTCACGCCGATTTTCAGGGGTTTCGCCTGGATGACCGCAAGCTGTGGCCGATTTTCGATGCCCTGTCCGGTCGTTTCGTCGTCATGCTCCATGTCGGCGACCGCCTGCCGCCCGAGGAAAATAACTCCTGCCCGGCCAAGGTGGCGGCCATTGTGCGGGATTTTCCAGATCTCACCGTCATCGCGGCCCATATGGGCGGGTATCTCCACTGGCAGTATGCTGTGGAGCACCTTGTCGGAAAAAATGTCTATATTGATACCTCCAGTACTCTGGCTTTCATCGACGACGATACCTTGCAGCGCATTTTCGACGGCCATCCCCGGGACCGCATCCTTTTTGGCAGTGATTACCCGCTGTTCGATCCCGGCGATGAGATCGTGCGCCTGCGCAGGCGGCTATCCCTGCGCGATGCCGAACTGGAGCAGATTCTTTCGACCGGAACATCATTATTTCGGTAACTAAAATGACCATTGACTTGGCCGTGGCCTCGTGCTCGAAGAAAAGGACCCTGGCGAACGCCTGTTGTTTGCAGTGCCGCACCAGGGCCAAGGAGACATCCAGATGAGCATTCGTGCCCAGATACTCGGTTCGCTTGGTATCCTTTTTCTCGTTGTTCTCCTGATGTTCGGGGCCACCTGGTCCATTACCAGCCAGCAGAAAACGGACGGGCTGGTGATCAACCTGGCCGGCCGGCAGCGGATGCAGGTGCAAAAAATCGCCAAGAATGTCCTGGCCTATGCCCACCAGGCCAAGGGCGGGGCCGCTGCTGAAACCCTGGCGTCGGACATTCGCAAGACCCTTTCGGCATTTACCGCCACCCAGACGCTTTTGGCCAAAGGCGGCGCCTATACCAGCGGCAAGACGTTTACCATTGAGCCCCCCAGCCGGGAGGTTGGAACGCTGCTGGATGAGGCGGGCCGGTTGGCCAAGCCCTTTGAAACAGAGGTCGAAACCATTTTGGCCAAGGGCGACGGGAGTTCGGCGGATCGCCTCGTCGCCGCTTCCGAAGCCCTGGTGACGGCTCAGGACAAGGCCGTGGCCCGGTTGCAGGCCGAAACCGAAGACGCCGTGGCCACGCTCATGACCATCCAGGCTGGCGGGATGGTCCTTTGCGTTTTGGTCTTTTTTGGGGTGCTTTTCATGCTTGGCCGCACCTTGCGGCAGCCGTTGTCCCGGCTCCAGGCCTATGCCGACGCTGTGGCCGGCGGCAATCTCAAGGCCGTGGCTGCCGGCGCCTATCCGCCGGAACTGCTCGTCCTGCGCGAGGCCCTGGCCCGCATGGTGGCCTCGCTTGAGGCCAAAGTGGCCGAGGTGGGCGAAAAAAGTCTTGAGGCCGAACGCCATGCCGCCGATGCCGATCGTGCCCTGGCCGAGGCCAGGGAACAGGAGAACCGCACGGCCGAGCTGTTGGCCCGCCTCAATGAGGGGGCTGACAAGGCCCGGGCCATTTCCGACAGCGTCATGGAACAGTCGGCCGGTCTGCTGGGCCAGATCGAGCACGTGGGCCAGGGGGCGCAGCAGCAGCGCGACCGCATGATGGACACGGCGACCGCCATGGAAGAGATGAACGCCACGGTGCTCGAAGTGGCTCGAAACGCCTCCAGCGCCGCCTCCAGCGCCGTCGAGGCCAAAGACAAGGCCGTCATCGGCGCACGCGGGGTCCGCTCGGCCGTTGAGTCCATCGAATCCATCCGCCAGCGCATCCTGGAACTCAAGGAGTCCATGACCCGGCTTGGCCAGCAGGCCGACAGCATCGGGCATATCATGAACGTCATTTCCGACATTGCCGATCAGACCAACCTGCTGGCCTTAAATGCCGCCATCGAGGCGGCCCGGGCCGGGGATGCCGGCCGCGGGTTCGCCGTGGTGGCCGACGAGGTGCGCAAGCTGGCCGAAAAGACCATGACCGCCACCAAAGAGGTTGGCGATGCCGTTGTTTCCATCCAGGGACAGGCCCGGGAAAATATCGCCGCTGTCGAATCCGCCGCCACCGGCATCGAAGAGAGTACCCGGGCGGCTGCCGATTCCGGACGTTTCATGGATGAAATCGTCGGCATCGTTGAGGCCACGTCCACCCAGGTGGAGTCCATTGCCACGGCTTCCGAGGAACAGTCCGCCACTTCCGAGGAAATCAACCGGGCCGTGGAGGAGGTTAACGCCATCGCCGGGGAAACAGCCGAAGGCACAGGCGTCGCCGCTGAGGCCCTGGCCGCCATGACCGAACTGTCAAGCGAACTCGACGCCGTCATCCGCCAGATGACCGGCGATGCCTCGGCCCCGGTCCGGTCCCTGGCCGTCTCCCGGTCGCGTTCGACTGCCGTAGCCAAGGCGCTGCCCGCTGCCCGGCCGACCCCGGTCAAGGCCCTGGCAGCGTCCCGATCGACGACGGCCAAGGCCTTGCCGCCGGCACGTCCGCTTGCCGCTGCCCGTCCGGCTCCCTCGGCCAAATCGCGCGCCGCTTCGGCCGCCAAGCCCGCCGGCTCCGGCGTGGCGCTGCTCCAATGGGACGAGTCCCTGGCCACAGGCTTAAGTGAGGTCGACCGCCAGCATCAGGTCCTGGTGCGCATGATTTGCGATCTCCACGAGGCCATGCGCACGGGCAAGGGCAAAGCCCAGTTGCAGGCCATCATCGAGGAGCTGGGAAATTACACGGTGGAACACTTCGGCTACGAGGAAAAGCTCATGGAGAAGTACAAATATCCGGGGTATCTCAACCACCGCAAAGAGCACACGACCTTCGTGGACAAAGTCATTGCCTTTGGCAACGACTTCCGGGAAAACCGGGCGGCAGTCACCACCGAGATCATGAACTTTCTCAAGAACTGGCTGGTCGGCCATATCAAGGGCACGGACCAGAAATATGCGCCGTTCTTCCTCGAACGCGGCGTCAACTAGCTTCCCGTAAAACAAGAAAAGCCCGGATCGCCATGGCGGTCCGGGCTTTTTCATGCCTGACGATCAGCGGGGCAGAGCGGCGGATTCCTGGCGCAACCCGTCAATGAGCGCGGCCAGTTGCGAGGCCGACTCCGACAGGCGCTCCAGTTCCGTCCCGGCTTCGGTCATGCCCTGGGCGGTCTCCTCGGCGATGAGGCTGATGTCGGCCAGGGCGCGGTTGATCTCTTCCGAGGCCGTGGCCTGCTGCTGCGAGGCAGAGGCAATGGAACGCACCTCTTCGGTGGTTGTCTCGGCCATGGTCACAATGTGGCGCAGGGACTGGCCGGCATTTTCAGCCAGCCGGGTGGTGTCGGCCACGGCCGTTCCCGCCGCGTCCATGCCGGCCATGTTGTCGCGCACGCCGTTGTCAATGGCCGAAACCACCGAGGCCACCTCACTCGTGGCCTGCATGGTCTTTTCGGCCAGTTTGCGCACCTCGTCGGCCACCACGGCGAACCCGCGGCCGGCATCCCCGGCCCGGGCCGCCTCGATGGCGGCATTTAAGGCCAGCAGGTTGGTCTGGTCGGCAATATCGGAAATGACCCCAAGAATGCTGGAGATGCCTTTGGCCCGTTCGCCCAGGGCGTCGAGGCTGGTTTTCAGGCCGGCCGAGAGTTGGCGCACCCGGTCAATGGAACGGGCCACCTCGTCGGTTGCGGCCAGTCCTTCCCGCGCGCCTTCCCGGGCCGCCTGGGCGCTTTCGGAGGCGCGTTCGGCGTTTTGGGCCACTTCAGCCACGGTGGCGTTCATTTCCTCCATGGCCGTGGCCGTGTCGGTGGTGCGTTCATGCTGGCGGGTAGTGCCGCGGTTGACCTGGGCCACGCGGTCGGTCAGGGCATTGCCGGCCCGGGCCACGGCGTCGGCCAGGTCCTCCAGGCGGTCGGCCGCTTCGGCCATGCCGGCCAGACGGGCCTGCTCGGCCTGTCCCATGGCTTCTTCGGCCCGGCGGCGATGGCCCTCAGCCTCCTCGGTTTTGGCTTCGGCCGCTGCCTTCTGGGTTTCGACGGAGGCAAAGGACTCGCGCAACGTTTCCGACATGGCGGCCATGTCGGCCATCACGCCGGTGTCGCAGCCGATGGCTGCGCAAGTTTTTTGCACCGCATCAAAGCGTCCGGCCGCCACATCCTGGGCCACGGCCGCCACCTGCCAGGGCTCGGCCCCGAGTTGCCGACGGATGCTGCGGGAAACCAGCCAGGCCGAGAGGATGCAGATGGCCAGGGAAAGGCCCACCAGACCGTATTGCAGGCGGAGGTTCGAGGCCAGGGCGTCCACCACGGCTGTTACCTGGGTATCGGTTTCCTTGAACTGGGCGGCCTTGAGCGGCTCAATGCTGGCCGACAAGGCCTCGGTCCGGGCGTCAAAATCGGCCATTGCCGCATTGCCCGCTTCCCGGCCGTCCTTGACGTACACCCTGGCCATGAGCTTGCCGGCCTCGTACATGGCTTCAAAATCCCGAGCGACGGCCGCAAGTTGCTGATGCAAAGCCGCGTTGCCGCTACGGGCGGCCAGATCCTGGAATTTGGTCACGCCGGCGCGGAAGGCCTTGGCCTCCTTTTCGGCATCGGCGAAGCCGTCCTCATGGCCTGTAGCAGCGACGTCTGTGAACAATTGCTGCACGTTGACGGCTGTAAATTGCATATGGGCCGCTTCGTCGGCCAGGGGCAGGTTTTGGGTACGGAGAGTCAGGGCGCGATCCTTTACGGCATCCAGGGAAAAGGTCATGACTAACGCCCCGGTGGTCATGGCCGCGAGCACGAGGCCAAAGCCGAGAACAAGGCGCGCCGAAATGGAGAGCTTCATGGAAACCGCCTTTGTCGGTTAGGAGTTGCGGCAGATACGGCCCGCAGGCGGGGCGACAAAGAGTACAAATAGCTTAAATATTGTAATTTATCTGTCAGATCAAGTGAGGTTTGGGTTACGATCATGGCGAGAACGATCTCCTTTGGCCGGCGCGGCGGGCAGCCGCTCGATCTGCTTGTCCCGACCTTTGACGCATCGGTACATGTCACGGCCCGCGTTGCCGAGGGGCGTGCCCCGGCCGTGGTCTTCTTGCATGGCCTGGGCGATTCGCGTCTGGCCTTCGAGGACGCCTTTGCCACCCGGTATCTGGCCGATGTCAGCCTCATCGTTCCGGACATGGCCGGGCACGGCGGCTCTGCCGCTGCCCTGGACTATTCCATGGAGGCGGCAACCCGGCGCGTGCGCGACGTGCTGGCCCATCTGGGCGAGCAGCATGGCCTGCGCCCCAGCCGGCTGTATCTCGTCGGCCATTCCGTGGGCGGCATCCCGGCCATCTTTTTCTGCCGCGACGCGGCGCCCGGCGAAGTGGCCGGGCTGGTCCTGGCCGAAGCTTCGGTCACGCGCTTCGGGGCGTTTGTTTCCGCCCATGCCGAGGCGGCCCGCTTGTCCGGGCGTTTTGACGAGTGGTACGCCGAGTTTCGGGAACAGACCATTTTCCGCGACTACCTCGGCCGGTTCCCTTTTTGTCGGCATTACTATGCCTCGTTGCGCTTCTGTCGGGAAGAGGCTTTTTTGCAGACCGTGATGGCCGTTCGCCGCACGGCCCGGTCCCTGCCCGGCAAATGGAGCCACGCCGCCGGCGAGGCCCTGTGCGCCCTGACCATCCCCAAACTCTACGCCTATGGCCGGGACGTGGCCCCGGAAACCCTGGCCTTCCTTGGCGAACACGACATTCCCATGCGCCCCTTTCCCACGGACTGTCATTTTCTCATGCAGGCCATGCCCGGCGAGTTTTACAGCATGCTTGGGGAGTTTTGCGGTTCCTAAAGGACAAGCCCTTGCCTCTACGCCGCCCGGGAGGCACACTGGGGGCAAGTCAAACGGTTGTCCTACCCCCAGGAGACGCCATGGATGCCTTCCACTTCACCCTGACCCCGGATGAAAAGCACTACCTCAAGGAATTAGTCCGGCTCGTCATTGTCGCCCGTCTGGCCGGACGCGAGCCGCCCTTGCCGCCGCCGCCGACCGAGACGCTTCGTCGCCAGTTTGGCGCGTTCGTCACCCTGACCATTGACGGCCGCCTGCGGGGCTGCATCGGCCATATTGTGGGCGACCGGCCGCTTTACGAGACCATAGCCGGCATGGCCGAGGCGGCCGCCTTTGGCGATCCGCGCTTCCCGCCGTTGTCGCGTCGGGAGTTTGAAAATGTGGCCATTGAAATCTCCATTCTAAGCCCCCTGGCCCCTTGTCCGGACCCGGCGTTGGTGACGGTGGGCCGCCATGGCCTGCTGGTGCGCCAGGGGAGCCGTTCCGGCCTGCTCCTGCCCCAGGTGCCGGTGGAGTGGGGCTGGGACCGGGAGACGTTTCTGGACCAGACCTGCCACAAGGCCGGCTTGGCCCAGGGCTGCTGGAAGGACCCGAAGACGACGCTTTTCTGGTTCGAGGCGGAAGTTTTTTAACGGGCCGGCACCGGGGCGTGTCAGTGAAAAAGGGGAATGCCTCCGGCGGCCAAAGGGCAGTGCCCTTTGGAATCCCGCCTGGGGTTCGTTTGATTTGCCCGGGTACGCTGCCAAATCGGCGGGCGGTGTCGCCTCTGCGTCGCCCGTGGTTGCGTAGGACGGCAGGACGACGGGTTGGGCTGCCGGCGGAAAACCGAATTCTTGAAATATGGGCAATTTTCCTGCCGGATGCCTCCTATTTTTTGGTAAGCAGCGACACGGTCCGCCAAAGTGCAGATTTACCCCTTGTAATTGCTTGTCTTTTGCGTGTCTATGGTTGGCACGATACTGGCTCCTAGGAGGATATATCCTGGAACGCCGCTTGCGGTAGACAACTACGGGGGATGGACATGAAACGCCTGCTGCTCATCGCTGCCATCGCTTTTTTGGGGGCCGCCAGTTACCTGACTGATCCGCCGGCGCTGCCGGCCAGAGAGGCCAAGACGTCCGGGGAGACGCCGGCGGTGACGGCTGCAGCCCAAAGCGAGGTGGTCCGGTTGACCGAGGCGAGTCTGTCCCAGCGCCGCCTGGAGGTTCCCCAGGCTGCTGCCTACGCCGGTCCGCGTCCGGAGACGCTTTTCGGCAGAAAATAGTTTTGGGAGGGCAGGCGGCAACGGAGGACGCGTTGCAGCCTCGAGGGGATGCTTTGGCATCCCCTCTTTTATTTGGCAGCCTCGCCCGGGGCCGGGTTGCAAGCCAGGAAGGGGCAAAAGGCCAGGGCGGCGCCGGTCAGGCGGGTATCGCGGCCGGTCCCCTGATAGAGCAGCAGGGGTGGCTCAAGGACCAGTCCCTGGCCGCCGTTTTTGCTGGCGGCCAGGAGCACCTGCCGGGCCGGTACGCCGGCCCGCGGGCTTATGGGCAGGATGCGTTTGATCTCCAGGCGACAGGCGGCCAGGGCGGCGGTCACGTGGGTCAGGCGCTCGGCCAGATGGATGCAGGCGAACGTCCCCTTGTTGACCAGGAGATAGGCTGCGGCGGCGGCAAAATCCGGCAGGCTGCCGTCCACCTCGAACCGGGCAGCGTCCCGGGCCTGCCCGGCCGGCCGGCGTCCCGAAGCCGGGTCGCGGTAGGGCGGGTTGCACAAGATGAGATCGCAGGACTCCGGGCCGGGCTGGTCGGCCTCGCGGATGGCCCGGACATCGACGCAGCCGGCCGTAAAACGGTCGGCCAGCCCCAGGGCCGCAGCGTTTTGTCCGGCGGCCGCCGCCATGGCCGGGTCCTTGTCCAGGCCGAGCACTGTGCCCGCCGGGTCGGGGGCGGCCAAGAGCCAGCCCAGGCCGGCCGCTCCGCAACCGGTGCCCAGATCGGCGGCCCGTGTCCCGGGCAGCGTTGCGGCAAAGGCAGCCAGGAGCAGGGCGTCGCTGCCGAAGCGGAACCCGCCTTCGGGCTGGGTCAGCCCGCGCGGGAAGGCAGCCCGGGCCGTCCGGCTCGTATCATGTCCGTGCAGTTCGCGCATGGAACCCCTTGAAAAACTTCTCCCATTTGGGGGTCCGGGGGCCTGAGGCCCCCGGCCGCCGGAAGCCTCTTCCCCTGCCCTCTTTTTGCACCACCCTCATGGTGTGATCAGTGTCCGTCGGCATCGGCCTTGCGCGCCCGCAGGTTGAGCAGCTCGACAAGCAGGGAAAAGGCCATGGCGAAATAGATATAGCCCCGGTCGATATGTCGGCCCAGGCCCTCGGCCACCAGGAAGACGCCGATGAGGATCAGAAACGACAAGGCCAGCATCTGTATCGTCGGATGGCGCGACACAAAATGGCTGATGGCGTCGGCGAAAAGCATCATGACCAGGACCGCCGCCACCACTGCCGCCACCATGACCACGATTTCCCCGGACATGCCCACAGCCGTAATGACCGAATCCAGGGAAAAGACGATGTCCAGGATGGCGATTTGGGTCACGGCGGCGGCAAAGCCCCGGACCTTGCGGCCGACGTGTTCCGTCCCCTTGTCCGGTTCGATCTTTTCGTGAATCTCGAAGGTGGATTTGGCGATGAGAAAGAGGCCCCCGGCCAGAAGCACGATGTCGCGGCCGGTGACTACATGGCCAAGCACGGCAAAGATTGGCGCGGTCAGTCCCATGACCCAGGTGATGCCCAAAAGGAGCAGGATGCGGGTGCCCATGGCCAAAAGCAGACCGATCTTCCTGGCCCGGGACTGTATTTCGGCTGGCAGGGCATTGGAAATGATGGCGATAAAGACGATGTTGTCGATGCCAAGGACGATTTCCAGGGCCGACAACGTCAGAAAGGCGATCAGGTTTTCGACGGTGAAAAGGGCCATGCCGACTTCTCCTCGGACTTGCTGCGGTTACCGGGCGACGCCGCCCCGGATTGATTGCCGGACCATCGGATCGGGGACCGGTGGACACGGCCCTGAGGCGAGGCCAGGGAGCGGCCGCCCACCGTACGTCCAAGCCCGGAGCAAACCCGCCCAGGCCGGTGGGACATCCCGGCCGCCTCTCCGTGTGACCGGCCCGTGTCCAGTTCCTCTCAGCCGGCCCTGGCCACGGGCAGCTCGTCCCAGACCGTGGTGTAGCGCGGGGAGCGTTTCTCCTGGCGCATGGCCCAGAGCTTGCCAATGCCGCAGGCGGCCGGGGCCAGGGTGTCTTTCCCCCATTTGGCGTTGACGGCGTCCAGGGCGGCCATGAGGCGGGCGTTGCGGGCCGCTTCGGGAGCCGGCGCGTCCAGGAGGGAGAGCTGGCGGCCGGCCCGGGATTCCAGGCCAAGGAGGATCACCCCGGCCTTTTTGTAGCGCCAGCCCGGCCGAAAGATGTCGGCAAGCGCCCGGCCGGCCAGACTGATCAGCGTGGCGGTGTGATCGGTCGGGGACGGCGGCGCGGCACAGGCGGTATTGGCGTAGGGCGGGCGGCCCGAGGCATCGGCATAGGTCTGCACGAACACCTGCATTCCGGAAGCGACAAGCCCGCGTCGCCGCAGTTTGGCCGCCACCCGGGACACGTATTCGGCCAGGGCCTCGGCCAGTTCGTCCCTGACGGTCACTGCCCGGCCAAACGAGCGCGAGGACATGAGCGTTTTCGGAGCCGGCGGGGCCTTTTCCAGATCGAGGCAGGAAAAGCCGCGCAGTTCAAGCTGGGTGTGCACGCCCTGGACAGTCATGCGTTTTTGCACAAACTCCCGGGGCAGGTCCCGAAAGGCCCGGGCCGACAGGATGCCGTGCCCGGCCAGCATGGCCCCGTAGCGACGGCCGATGCCCCAGACGTCTTCTATCGGGACACTTTCCAGGAGCGCATCCGGGTCGGGATGGGTCGAAAAATCCAGGACGCCGTCGCAGGCCGGGTGCTTTTTGGCGGCCCGGTTGGCCAGTTTGGCCAGGGTCTTGGTCGGGCCGATACCCACGGACACCGGGATGCCGGTCCAGCGCGCCACCGTCTCCCGAATGCGCCGGGCCTGCCCCGCCGCCCCGCCGGGCAGTCCCGTCAGGTCGAGAAAGGCCTCGTCAATGGAATAGATTTCCATGGCCGGGGCGAACCGTGACAAGGTGACCATGACCCGGGCCGACATGTCGCCGTAGAGGGCGTAGTTGGAGGAAAAGACCGCGATGCCGTGCCGGGCGAACAGGTCCCGGCACTGAAAGGCCGGCTGGCCCATGGGGACGCCCAGGGCCTTGGCTTCGGCCGAGCGGGCGATGATGCAGCCATCGTTGTTGGACAACACCACCACCGGCCGGCCGGCCAGATGCGGGGCGAACACCCGTTCGCACGAGGCATAGAAATTGTTGCAGTCAACCAGGGCAAAGGTGGTCGTGGGCACGGATCAGGCCTTGTGGATGATGTAGGTGACCACGCCCCAGACCTCGAAGGAGGCTTCGGCGGAGACTTCCACGGCGGCGTAGTCGGGATTGTCCGGCACGAGGTAGAGCCGGCCGTCCTGGCGGCGCAGACGCTTGACCGTCAGCTCGCCGTCCAGGGCGGCGATGACGATATGGCCGTCCCTGGCCGTCACGGCCCGGTCCACCACCAGAATGTCGCCCGAGGCCACATTGGCGTCGCGCATGGAATCGCCGTCCACGCGCACGAAAAAGGTGGCGGCCGGATGGCGCACGAGGTGCTCGTTTAAGTCGAGCTTCTTGTCGATATAGTCCTCGGCCGGCGAGGGAAAACCAGCCGAGACCGTGGCCAGATAGAGCGGCAGTTCAAGTGGTGTGCGTTGCTCGAAGGCGAAGATTTCCAGTGGCGGGTGTCCCATCCGGCCACCGTAAAAGACTCCCGGTCCCCTGTCCAGGCTGGCGGTCCGGCCGGAGGCGGCCGGCCGCGCCAAAGCGCCAAAAGAGGGGGCGGGCCTTGGTCAGTCGGCTAGGCCCAGGCGGTCGGCCGCGGCTTCGGCGGCCGTTTCGGTCAGCGACTCCATGAGTGGCCCATGGTCCAGGCCGGCCAGATGGAGAAATCCGTGGGCGAGGAGCCTTGCCATGTGCAGGCCCGGCGGCTGGCCGTAGAGGAAGGCCTCGCGGGAAACGGCGTCGAGGCTCAGCGCCATTTCGCCCAGATAGTCCGGCCGATCCGGGTCTTCGGCCGGGAAGCTTAAGATGTTGGTGGGACCGGGCAGGCCCAGAAACTCCCGGTTAAGCGCTTCGATAGCGCCGTCGCCGGCCACATGCAAATCGAACTCCCGGCCCGTGAGGTCCAGGGCCTCCTGGATGGCCTGGCACAGGGCGGCCAGTTCGGGCCGGGAGGCCGGCAGATCAGGGGCGAACACGCCCCGGGCAAGGCCTATCATGCGGCGTGTTCCGCAGCCTTGGGGTCCAACGCGCAGGCAGGCTCTTCGCGGTGCTTGCCGTTTTTTTCGGTCGTCTTGGCGCTGGGGTATTCGATGCGCTGGTGGAAGATGCCGGTCAGGATACGGTGGAAGGTGTCGGTCAGAAGCGTCAGGTCCTTGAGCGTCAACTGCGACTCGTCCAGTTCGCCCTCGGTATAGATCTTGCGCACGATGTTTTGGATATGGCCCTTGATGCGGCTCGGCGTCGGATCGACCAGGGTGCGGCTGGAGGCCTCGATGGCGTCGGCCAGAAGAATCAGTCCCGCCTCCTTGGACTGGGGCTTGGGACCGGGGTAGCGGTAGTCAGCCTCGCGGATGGGATCATCGCCCTTGGCCTCGGCCAGTTCCTTGGCCTTGTGGTAGAAGTAGGCAATGAGCGTGGTGCCGTGGTGCTGGCCGATGAGATCGGTCAGCGCCTCGCCCAGACGATGTTCCCGGGCCAGCTCGATGCCTTTTTTGACGTGGGAAATGAGGATCAGCGCGCTCATGGACGGGGCGAGCTTGTTGTGGCGATTTTCCTTGCAGGAGATGTTTTCAATGAAATAGTGCGGGTTTTTGAGCTTGCCGATGTCGTGGTAGAGCGCCGCCACCTTGGCCAAAAGCGGGTTGGCCCCGATGTTGCGGGCCCCGGCCTCCACCATGTTGGAGACAATAAGCGAGTGGTGGTAGGTGCCCGGCGCCTTGACCATGAGCTCCTGGAGCAGTGGCTGCTCCAGGTTTAAAAGTTCCATCAGCCGGAAACGCGAGGTGTAGCCGAAAATAAGCTCCATGATCGGGGCGATGCCGACCACGGCCAGAAGCGACAGGAAGGCGGACAGGGTGACGAAGGCCAGTCCCGCCCCGACCACCGACGGGTCGTTTAAGTCCATCAGATTGACCGAAACCCACATGACATAGAGCGCGGCCAGCAGCGGCAGCACGGATTTGAAGAGCTGGGAGCGGGTTTCCGAACGCTTGATGAGATAGATGTAGATCATCGAACCGACAAAATAATAGCAAAAGACGCCAATGCCGGCGTACACCATGTTGGCGGCCAGAAAGGACAGGATGAGGCTTATGAAGATGCACAGGCGCTTGGAGAAAAAGAGCGCCAGGATGCCGGCCGCGCCGGCCATGGGCAGGCTGAAGGCAAAATAGATCGAGCGCGTTGCCTCCGGCAGTCCGCCGCCGCCGGGCAGCGTGACCACATCGGCCATCTTGGCCAGCATGCCGAAGATGAGCAGCACCACCCCGAGAAACACCCAGTCCGTACTGCGTATCCGCTTGATGCCGGCCCGTTCCAGGGAGACGTACAGCACGGCCAGGAACATAAGGCACATGCCAAACAGACCCGTGGCCCGCAGAAGGTTGTAGGGACCCTTGCGGTGGGAATACAGCGCCTGGAGCTTGAGTTGCTGGATCGGTCCCACCCGCTCGCCCTGGCGCACAATGATCTCACCCTTCTTAATGATATAATAGAGCGGTTCCACGGCCCGGGCGATCTCGGCCTTGCGGACCTGGGTGGTGTCCTGGTTCAGCGTCATGCTGGGGGCAATGAGCGGATAGACCAGGGTGTAAACGGCTTTTCGCAGACGGAAGGGCTTGTTGAGCGAGACCTTGAGCAGATGCTCCAGGTCGTCCTTGATCTGTTTGGTATCTTTGATGTCGTGGGTATCGACGCGCAACGTTTCCATCTTCGAGGGCAGGTCGCGCAGGAGGATGCCGCTTTTGTACGGCATAAAGACCGAGGAGTTGCTGACAACGCCCGGTTCGTAGTTCTCCTTGAGCCAGGGCAATACGTCTTTTTGCAGGAGATTTCGAAAATCGTCCTGCCGCCAGACCTCGATGATGTCGCCGCCGATCTCGGTATTGAGATTTTCAGCGATTTGCCAGCGCAGTTTCTCCAGGTCCTCGCCCGGAGCGGCTGCGCGGACCGAAGTGAGAATATCCTCGACGTTTTTGGCCAGGGCCTCATAGGGCAGGGGGCTGACGTCAAAGACCGGCGGCTGGGACTCGGTCACCTGCTCGCGGCGACGGGCCGTGGCTTCCATGTCCTCGATCTGCATGGTCTGATCGGCGGCCACGTCCTGGGTGGCGATCTCGCCGGCCGTGAAAAGGCGCACCGAGGTGTCAAGGCCCAGGCGGGCAACGAAACACAAGGTGAAGGTGACGGCCAGGAAAAACAGAAAACCCGGCGCCCAGTCGGGAACCGTGAACCCGTTTGCCGACTGGACCGGGGAGGGGCCTTTCATGGCCCGCTTAACCCTGTCGACTATCTCGCTCATAAGCCTGAATAATCCTTCCCACGAGGGGATGACGGACAACGTCGGCATCGCTGAAGGTCACGAAATCGATGCCGCGTACATTGTGCAATACCCGCCGGGCCTCGACCAGACCCGAGGCCGTATGAGCCGGCAGGTCGACCTGGGTCACATCGCCCGTGACCACGGCCTTGGAGGCCAGTCCCAGGCGGGTGAGGAACATCTTCATTTGTTCGGGGGTGGTGTTTTGGGCCTCATCCAAAATAATGAGGGCATCATTGAGGGTCCGGCCCCGCATAAAGGCCAGGGGAGCCACTTCGATGACTCCGGTATCGAGCATTTCCCGCACTTTGCGGAAATCGAGCATGTCATTTAAGGCGTCGTAGAGGGGGCGCAGGTAGGGATTTATTTTTTCCACCATGTCGCCGGGCAGGAAACCGAGTTTTTCGCCGGCTTCCACGGCCGGCCGGGTGAGGATAAGCCGCTTGACCCGGCGCTCCAGCAGAAAACTGACGCCCATGGCCACGGCCAGATAGGTCTTGCCGGTGCCGGCCGGGCCGATGCCGAAGACGAGGTCCTGGCGGCGGATGGAGGCAATGTACTCGCGCTGGACGGCCGTGCGCGGGGCAATGGTCTTTTTGGCGGAAACAATCAGGGATTCTTCGCGGTAGACCCGCTGCAGGCTGGCCTCGGGTTCCCGGGCCAGGACGCTTAGGGCCTGTTCCACATCGGCCGGATACACTGGTTTGCCCTGGCGCAGCAGGCCATACAGCTGCACCAGCACGTTGGCCACATGGGTGAGCGTTTCTTCGGAGTCGGCTCGCACGATGACGGCGTTGCCCCGGGTGTCGAGACGCGCCCCGGATTTACCGGCGATCAGCGCGATATTTTCATTGTGGGGCCCAAAGAGGTCCCTGGCCAGCTCCGAATCATCAAATTCGAGCCGGCGTTCCAAGCACAGTGTTTCCATCATAACGTCACAACGCCCGTTTGCGGTCCGAAACCTGCGCGCACTCCGGTCACGCAAATAATACAACGCATCCGCAAGAACAAGTAAAACCGTGCGATCATGTTGGTTCCCGCAGTGATTCCAGGGTCGGGTCCACAGCCGCCCGCACCGTTTCCAAAATCCGCGACACCGTCACCTGCCCCGGAGCCGCGCCCTTGACGCGCCGGACATCGCCCACCCGGGCCATCCACACGTCGGCCGCGCCCGAGCCGGCGGCGCAGCTGGCCAGGGCGGCCAGTCCTGCCGCCTCCAGAAGGCTTTGGCGCGGCACTTCGCGGCCGGGATGGTCACGGCGCAGGATCACATGCGCTCCCGGGCCGTCGGCTGCGTGGAACCACAGGTCAAAGGGGCTGGCAAGGCGCAGGAGCTGGTCGTTGGCCTTGGCGTTTTTGCCTCGCAGGGCCAAAAAGCCGTCTGAGGTGCGGTAGACATGCGCGGCGACACCCTTGAGGCTGCCTGACGGACTCGGACTGACGGCGGCGTGTTGCAGACGGTGTTCCCGACCTTGTAAGTCTTTTTTTGCGCCTTGCAAGTCCCTACGGCGGGTGGCGATGGCGGCCAACCCTCGTTCGCCTTTAGCCGCCAAATGATAGAGCTTTTGCATGTTGCCGAGGATGGTCAATGCCGGATCAAGCCGCAGCGTCTGTCGGCCGCCTTCCGGTGTAGGCAGGGAAAGTTCTGGAATTTTAGCGGTTTTATTCAAAGTGTGGAGGTTGGCGGCAATGGCGTCGGCGTCAACCTTGCGGGCAATAAAGGCCCGCATCCGGGTTTCGTCAGCGGCCAGGCGATCCATGGCCCGGGCCTGCCGTCGCCGGGAGGCGACCCCGGCTGCGACCTCGGGGGCGTCCCGGCGGCCTGAGACCTCGCCAAAAGCCAGGGGCAGGCCGAAGGCGGCAGCGGCTTCCAAGGCCGTGGCAAAGGCTTTGACGGTGTGCGTCCGCGGCAGCGTGCCGGGCCAGTCTACGGGCCACAGGGCCAGCGGTTCGCCGTTTTTTTGCTCCAGGAAAAAGCCGTCGGCCGCGCCTGCAGCCAGCCGGGAGTAGACGGTCGAGCGTTCCGTTGCCGGCAGGGCGATCAGACGGCGGCGGAGATTCGGGGAAAGCTGGGGATGGGCCTGCCAGATATCAGGGTCGCCGACGGCGGCCTCAAGGGATGGCCAGGCGGGTTCCGGCAGCGTCGGCTGCTCCGGGGCAGGGGCATCAATAAGGACCGGGAAGGAGCGGGGATCAAGGGCCAGGGCCGGACCTTCGCCGGTAAAGGCGAGGACGAGCCGACGGCGGGGCCAGTCGGCCACCACCTGCCGCACGCGCCGGCCGCGCAGATATTTGCGCAGGCGCATGGCCGCCGATGGCGCACGTTCCGGCTGGGCGGTCTTCTGGCCGGACAGGAAAAGAAAATACCGGCCTGTGCCGTAGCGGACGTGGAGATGGACGGTTTTTTTGGCCTCGCAGCCGGGGATCACCCGGCCGGCCGGCAGATAGAAGGTCAGGGTGGCCACATTGGGCACCGGCAGAAACACCTTTTCCACCCGGGCGCCAGGCAGGGCTTCCATCAGCTCACGAACCAGCGAACGAAAAAAAACGGCCTCCATGGGCTTTCGCCTCCCTCCGGCGGACAACGCAACGGGCTGCCGGCGGAGTCCGGTCGGAACACCGCGGGGCGGCGCGCCGGGGCGCAACAGACCGGCCTGACGCAGAAGCCGCATTGCCGTGCTCCCGCTTGGGAGTCGGCGTTGCTGCTGCGACCGCGTCAGACGGCGGGCCGACTAGTCCCCCCGAAGGTCCTCGTCGGCTTCCTGACGGCTTTTGCATTTGATGCAAAGCGTGGTGACCGGACGGGCTTTGAGCCGGGCGACACTGATGTCCTCGCCGCATTCAACGCACTCGCCGTACGTGCCGTCATCGATGCGCTCGATGGCTTCCTTGATTTTTTTGATCAACCGCCGTTCCCGATCGCGCAGGCGCAAGGTAAAGGCGCGGTCGGATTCGGCCGTGGCCCGGTCGGCCGGGTCGGCGTAGACCTCGACGGTATCAGTCATATCCTCAATGGTCTCTTCACCCTTTTTGAGGATATCCTGAAGCATACCGTTTAAAAGTTCGCGGAAAAAATCGACGTCCTTGGGATCCATGAAGTCCTCCTCGGCCGCCGGCTCAACAGCTCCGGCTTGAAAATCGACTCCACTAATCCAAAGTCTTGGAGAGGTAAAGGGGTATTGGCCGGTAGGCCAAAATGTCACAGGGACTTCCATCGGCAGCGGGAGGCCCGGCGGCGTCCCGGCCAAGAGCCGCTTGCCCCTGACGCGCCGGCAAGGTAGGGAGGCAAGGAAGAGGCGACGCCCGCGGAGCCAGGACGGAGCGAGTGCCGGCAAAGGAGACAGTTATGGGCACTGGGTGTCAGGAGACGCCATGCGAAATCCGCAACATCTGCGGCGAATTGCAAAAGATAGGCTGCGGCAACGACGCATCCTGGCTGGCCGTCTTATTGTTCGTCCGCAATCTGCTGCGACAATTCACCATTTTTGATGATTCCCGCAAAAAGAGCCTGCAGGAGTATGTTTTTTCCGAGCTGGCCCGGCGCGATCCTTCCGAGGCCCACCTGCAACGGCTGCTGCGCGGCGTGGAACTGTTTTTGACCGATCATCTGCCCATGGTCGCCATGCGGGAGCAACTGGCTTCGGAGCAGGCCGCTTCCGAATCCCTGGCCCGGTCCATTACGGATTTCCTGGAAGAAACCCTGTCCTCGGAGCAGGAACGCTCCAAGCTCGTGGGCCGTTTCGGCCGCGAAACCATGGATACCCTGGCCGGCGGCGAGGACCCGGCGGTGATGATCCCGCGCCTGCGCCAACTGATCACCTCCATGCTCGTCCACTACCGGGAAGAGGCCCAAGCCTGGGAGCGCAAGGCCCAACAACTCGAAAGGATCATCCAGGTGGATCCGCTTTTGGCCCCCCTGCACAACCGCCGTTCCCTGGAAGAGCACCTGCGCGCCTCCATCGCCAGGGCCAAGGCCACAGACGCGCCGCTCTCGGCCATGATGATCGACGTGGACAACTTCAAGACAGCCATCAACGACGTCTACGGCCATGTGGTCGGCGACGACGTCCTGCGCACCCTGGCCAAGATCATCGACGCCCATGCCGGCCGGCATGGCTGGTTTGCCGCCCGTTTTGGCGGCGACGAGCTGGTGCTCGTGTGCGACATCGACGGCAGCCAAGCTCAATTTCATGCCGACGCCATCCGGCTGGCCGTGCAGCATTATGAGTTTTTGCCGCGTATTGATGGCAGGTTGGCCGATGAGCCGATCCGGTTTACGGTCTCCATCGGCGTGGCTGAACTGACGCCCGGCATGGATGCCGAGGCCTTTCTCGGCGCTGCCGACGCGGCCATGTATCAGGTAAAACATTCCGGCCGCAACAATGTGGCCCAGTTTGAAGCTCCCCGGGCCTGAGCCGAAGCGCCGTTCGTCCCGACGCTTTTCGGGTATTACGAATATCTTTTCTTTTCATCCGAAATACGTATGCTGCCACCCAATTGCCATCCGGCCTTCGCAAAAGGCCGGCATGGGTATCTTCCCGGCTGGCGGATCGTCCACCGCCCGGGTGCAACAGACCCTTGCAGGAGGGAATCATGAGCGAACAGGAATGCGCCTACTATCGCAGCCTCTATGATGTGGCCATGTGCATCAATTCGAGTCTTGAACCGGCCACCGTGCTCCATGCCATTGCCGAACAGGCGACCAAGGCGCTCTCGGCCAAGGCCTGCTCCATCCGGCTGCTTGACCGCCAGGGCAAAACCCTGCTGTCCGGCACGTCGTACGGCTTAAGCAAAGGCTATCTGCGCAAGGGCACCGTGGAAGTGTCCAAGAGCAAAATCGACCAGGAAACCCTGACCGGCAAGGTCGTCCAGATCAAGGACGCCGGCAATGATCCTCGCTTCCAGTATCCTGATGCCGCCCGCGAGGAAGGCATCACCTCGGTCATGGCCCTGCCGCTGACCGTCGAGGGCCGCACCATCGGCGTCATGCGCCTGTACTGCGACAACATCCGCGAATTTGAAGCCAGCGAAATCCATTTTGCCACGGCCATTGCCAACTTAAGCGCCATGGCCATTGAAAACGCCCGGCTGCATCAGGCCCTGCGGACCGATTACGAACTATTGACCGCCTACGAATACACCATGCACGAGTAGGAGCAGGCCCATGCAAAAACTACGTATCGCCATCAACGGGTTCGGCCGCATCGGCCGGCAGGTACTCAAAGCCATTCTCGAACGCCACGTCGAAGCCATGGACGTTGTGGCCATAAACGACCTTTTCGACGTGGGCACCAATGCCCATTTGCTGTCCTATGACACCAACTACGGCAAGCTGCCCGTGGCCGCCTCGGTCGAAGGCGATGTGATGGTCGTCGGCGATTGGCGTATCCGCAATTACGCCGAGCGCGACCCCCGGGGCCTGCCCTGGAACGAGCTTGGCATCGACGTCGTCATCGAAGCCACCGGCATCTTTCGCACCGGTCCCAAATGCCAGGCCCACATCGATGCCGGAGCCAAGAAGGTCATCATCACCTCGCCGGCCAAGGAAGAGGATCTTACCATCGTGCTTGGCGTCAACCAGGATCGCTACGATCCCGCCGCCCATCACATCCTCTCCAATGCCTCCTGCACCACCAACTGCCTGGCCCCGGTGGCCAAGGTGGTCCACGAGCAGTTCGGCATCGTCAAGGGGGTCATGACCACGATCCATGCGTATACCAATGACCAGCGTATTCTCGATCTGCCGCACAAGGATCTGCGCCGGGCCCGGGCCGCCGCCTGCAACATGATCCCCACTTCCACCGGCGCGGCTCAGGCCGTGTCCCTGGTCATTCCGGAACTCAAGGGCAAATTTTCCGGGCTTTCGGTGCGCGTCCCGACACCCACCGTTTCCCTGGTCGATTTCGTGGTGCAGTTGGAGAAATCCACCACCACCGAAGATTTGCGCGCCGCCCTGAAGACTGCTGCCGCCGGACCGCTGGCCGGCATCATGGGCGTTTCCGAGCTGCCGCTGGTGTCCTCGGATTTCAAGGCCGATCCCCGCTCCTCCATCGTTGACGCCGAGTACACCTTTGTCCAGGGCGGCGACATGGCCAAGATCCTGGCCTGGTACGACAACGAATGGGGCTATTCCTGCCGGGTGGCCGATCTGGTGGCCTTCATGGCCGAAAAGGGTCTTTAGGGCTTCCGGATTTTTCAACCTCGTCTGCACGGCGGGAGGGCTTCGGCCCTCCCGCTTTTTTGTTTTTTCAAGCAATATCTTTGTTTATCAAATTATTTGACACTCAAGAAATACTGGTTTAAGGATTTTCGCAACTCGTGCGAATCAGGGGGGCGGGGGAGCATCCCTTCAGCCGCCGAAGCAGACGGAGGTTCCCTTGAGGCGTCTTGCTTCAGCCGTCCCGGTCCACAGTCGACCGGATGATCGGTCAGCGCCAAGAACCCCTTGAAAAATTTCTCCCGTTGAGGGGTCCGGGGGGATCATCCCCCCGGCCGCCGGAGGCGTCTTTTGGCTGCATCCCCGGCCGCCGGAGGCACTCCCTTGTTCGTTTTATTCGGTTGAGTTGCTGTAACGCCCCTTCATCTGTTTAACCAAGCTGAGGAGTCTCTATGATCGGTCGTTTCTCCAACCTCGGTGATTACCGGGGTTTGTTTTCCATGAAGGATTTTGCCGTCTGTCTGGCCGGCGGCGGACTGGCATTGGCGGCGTTTGTCGTCGGCCAGGCTGGCTGGCCGGTGTGGCTTGCGCTGGTGCTCGGGCTTGGCTCGGTGGCTGTTAACGGACTGCCCATTGTCATCGAAGCCGGGAAGGGAGTCCTTTCCCGCCGGGTCAATGTGGACGAATTGGTGAGCATCGCCATCGTGGCCTCGCTGCTCCAGGGCGAGGTCCTGACCGCCGCCGTCGTGAGCTTTATCATGACGCTTGGAGCCTTGGTGGAGGAGGCGGTCAGTGACGGGGCGCGGCGTTCCATCGAGGCCCTGGCCTCGCTGGCTCCGCAGGAAGCGGTGTTGGTCACGGACGACGGGGCCGAGCGCACTGTGCCGGTGGCGGACATCCGGGTGGGCGACCGGGTGCTGGTGCGCCCGGGCGAGCGCATACCGGTTGACGCCGTCATCGAATCGGGCGTGACCGCTGTGGATGAATCGGCCCTGACCGGCGAATCGCTCCCCAGGCAGCGCGCGCCCGGCGACACCATCCTGACCGGGACGCTCAACTATACCGGCCGGGTGGTGGCCCGGGCCAGCAAGATCGGCGAAGACTCCACCTTCGGCAAGGTCGTGCGGCTGGTGGTGGCGGCCGAGGCCGGCAAGCCGCGCGCCGCCCGGGTGGTCGACCGCTATGCCGCGTATTTCACGCCGCTGGTGCTGGCCTGCGCCGCCTTGGCCTGGCTGCTTGGCGGCGACGCCGACCGGGCCGTGGCCGTGTTGGTGGCCGGCTGTCCCTGCGCCCTGCTCATGGCCGCGCCGACCGCCACCGTGGCCGCCATCGGCCGGGCCGCCAAACGCGGCATTCTTGTCAAAGGCGGCCAGTACCTTGAGGAGGCCGCCCGGGCCGATACGGTCCTTTTTGACAAGACCGGCACGCTGACGCTGGGGCGACCCGTGGTGGACGCCGTCATCCCGGCAGCCGGGGAGACGGCCGACGGGGTTATCGGCTGCGCCGCCTGCCTGGAGTGCCATTGCAACCATCCGCTGGCCACGGCCGTCATGGACGCGGCCCGGACCGCCGGCCTTGCGGTGCGCCCGGCCGATGCCATGATCACCGAAATCGGCCTGGGCGTCCGCGGCGAGATGGACGGTCTGGCCGTGGAAGTGGGCAGTCCGGAAATGATGGGCGGCGTTTCCGCCTTGCCGCCCGAACTCACCGTTGGCCTCAGCGAAATTCGTGAGCGTGGGGCCACGGCCCTGGTAGTGCGCCGGAATGGCCGGATTTTGGGCCTGCTTGCCGTGTCCGACACGGTCCGGGACAACGCGGGCGCGGCCATTGCCGCCTTGCGCGGCCTTGGCATCACGACGATTGGCATCCTCTCGGGCGACCACGACAAGGCCGTCTCCTCCATGGCCGCCGGGATTGGCGTCACCGAGGTCTGGTCCGGGCTCAAACCTGAAAACAAGCTGGAGATCCTGGACGCATTGCAGGAGCAGGGCCGGCGGGTGTTCTTTGTCGGCGACGGCGTCAACGACGCCCCGGCCCTGGCCCGGGCCAATGTGGGCGTGGCCATGGGCCTGGCCGGCTCCGACGTGGCCCTGGAGACGGCCGACATCGCCCTGGCCAACGACGACCTTGGACGCCTGCCGTTTCTGGTGTACCTTGGCCGGCGCATGACCAGAATGATCAGCATCAATATCGGCCTGGGGCTGGTCTTTAATTCCGTGGCCATCCTCGGCGGCGGCTACGGCCTGCTTTCGCCCGTCATGGCCGCCCTCTTTCACAATATCGGCTCCATCGTGGTGGTGTTGTCCTCGGCCAGTCTGGCCCTGACCGCCGAACCCGACAGGCAGGCCGCCGAGGCATGACACAATGGAAAACGAACAGCTGACCCGACTGCTCATCGAGTTCTACGAGAAGTTTTCCTCCTGGGAACACGGCGTGGTCAAGGAGTCCGGCCTGTCGTTGCCCCAGATGCACACACTGGAAATCCTCGGGGCTGACGGCGACCTGCGCATGACCGAGCTGGCCGCCAAAATGGGCATCACCACCGGGTCGCTGACGGTGCTGGCGGACCGGCTGGAGCGGGGCGGGTTTGTGGTGCGAAAACCCCACGAAACCGACCGCCGCTCCATCCGGGTGAGCCTGACAAGCGAAGGGCGGCGACTTTTTGCCGAACACCACAAGCTTCACGACCAGCTCACCCAGGAGATTCTGTGCGCGCTGTCGCCCGACGAGGCTGGCCAGTTCGCGGCCATGCTCTCCAGGATCATGACCTGCTTTTAAAGGCAGCCTCCTGTGCGACGGCCGGCAGACGGGTCCCCTTTGGGCCGGCGCACAGGTGTGTGTGTCAAACATCCGCCCTGCGTGGGCGATGCCCCGTTGTTGCCAATACCGGCAAAGCACTTGTGATTGTTTGAGCCTTGGTGCTAGGGTCTATAAATGGTCGCAGCACCGGATACAGGCAGCACACATGTGGCGGATTTCGAGGACGGCGCAGCCTTGCTGGCGGCCGTACCCGACCGCGACGCCCTGTTGGCGGTGGTCATGGGCATTGTGCGTCGCGTTACCGGTTGCCAGGCCGTCGGCATCCGTCTGCGCCACGGCGACGACTATCCGTATTACACGGCTGACGGCTTTGCTGCGTCGTTTCTGGCAGAGGAGAATTCGCTGTGCCAACAGGCCGATGCGAAGCACGAGGACATTGATCCGGACCAAGTGCCAGTGCTGGAATGCCTGTGCGGGGCAGTGCTCGAAGGGCGCTATGATCCGAGATTGCCGTTTTTTACCGACCAGGGCAGTTTTTTTACCGGCTCCACCTCGCAGTTGCTGGCCCGTTCGGGCTTGGCCGGCTTGCCGGTAGGCACCCGCAACCGCTGCAACGCCGCCGGGTATGAAACCGTGGCCCTGGTTCCCTTGCGCGCCGCCGGCACGACTCTGGGCCTGCTCCAGGTCAATGACCGTCGGCCTGACCGCCTGGACCTGCCCCTGGTGAAACGGCTGGAACGGCTGGCCCAAGGCGTGGCCGTCATGCTGGCCAATCAGGAAATGGCCGAGGCCCTGGCCGCATCGGAAGCCCGTCACCGGGCTATGTTTTTTTCCAATATCGCCGTCAAACTCCTCATTGATCCGGCCTCCGGGCGCATCGTGGACGCCAATCCGGCGGCCTGCCAGTTTTACGGCTACCCGCTTGAGGACATCCAGCAGCTGTCGATCTGGGACATCAACACCCTGACCCGGGAGCAGGTGCGCCAGGAAATGGACCGGGCCAAGGACGAGCACCGGGGCTTTTTCCGGTTCCGGCACCGTCTGGCCAGCGGGGAGTTGCGGGAAGTGGAGGCCTATTCCGGACCGGTGGAGTATCTGGGCCGCAACCTGCTGTTTTCCATCATTCACGACGTGACCGACCGGGTGCGCGCCGAAGAGGCCCGGGACCGGGTGGAGCAGATGCTGCGCCACGACCTGCGCTCCCCTCTGGCCGGCATTGCCGGGCTGGCAGCCCATCTGGCCGAATCGGAGCTGTCGGAAAAGCAGCGGGAAATCGCTGCCGTGATCCGGGATACGGCCGCCGGACTCAATGAAATGGTCGGGCGCAACCTCGATTTGTGCAAGATCGAGCAGGGCCGCTACGAACTGGCGCCCAAGCCCGTGGCCCTTGTCCCCTTGCTGCGCCGTCAGGTCCAGGTGGCCGCGCCCCTGGCCAGGCGTCGGGATCTGGCCCTGGTCTGGGGCCAGGGGCTGGACGTCGCCAACGGCAGCCATACTGGCAGCAACGGCGGCAACGGCTCCAGCCACGGGCCGGTGGTGGCCGGCGAGGCCGGGCTCTTAAGTACGGTATTTTCCAATCTCCTCACCAACGCCCTGGAAGCCGCCCCGCCGGGCACGGCCGTCACCCTGTCCCTGACCGCCGGGGAGGGCGCCGCCGTAGTCACGCTGCACAACCACGGCGTCATCCCCGAGGCGATCCGCCGCCGCTTCGCCACCAAATACGCCACCAGCGGCAAGCCCGGCGGCACCGGGCTTGGGGCCTACATTGCCCGCACCATCGCCCGGCTTCACGGCGGCGACCTCGACTGGACCTCAAGCGAGGAGGCGGGTACCCATCTGTTCGTCCGCCTGCCGCTGCACAGCGGCGACCCTGCCCCGCATTCCGCCTAAGCGCCGGGGGGGGCCAGAGCCGCTTCTTCCGCTCAGAAGCCTCCGGATTCCCCGTCGTTCTTCTCTGTCTGACGGTCAAAGACCGAGAGCAGTTCCTCCAGGCCGGCAACAACGCCCAGGTTTTGGCAACTGGCCGTCCCATCCGGGGCCGGTCGGCCGGTCATGGCCACAATGACGGCGTCGGCCAGTCCCAGTTCCCGGGCGATGTCCGGGGCGTGGAGGTAGGGCAGGCGGTTGCCGCTTAAAATAAGTGTTTCGTAATTGCTTTTGGCCAGGGCCTCTTCCTGCTGCGCGGCCCGGCGCAACTGGGCGGCCAGCTGGTTGCGCCGGGCAAACAGGGCCGGCAGGGGCAGGCTGCCGGCCGGCTGGTCGGCCAGGAAGCGCAGGGCAAAGCGCACGGCTTCAACCGCCGGGGCCGGGTCGGACGTGGCCGGAGCCAATTTGTCGAGCAGGGTTTGGGTAAAGGCAGTGGCGGCCGGGGTCCAGTCCGGCCCGATCTGCCGGGCCACGACGGCCAGCTCCCGGGCCTGATCCGGCCAATGCGTCTCCAACCGGGCGCGCAGGTCGGCCGGAAGGCTGCGGTGCGGGGACAGACGGTCGATCAGGCGACGCACGCTCTCCGGGGCAAGCGGCAGCGGGATGCGGCTGCCGCTTGGCATGCGGGCAACAGCCCGGGACGCGCGGGCGGTCACAGCCTGGGCCAGGGCCGGAAGGTCGGCGGCGTCAAGGCGGGCCTGTCCCAGGACGTCTTCCAAAGCCAGGGCTGTGCCCGGACCGGGGAAAAGCAGCAATTCGAGCAGGGAGGCGGCTTGGGGATCGTCGCTGTCGGCTACCAGGGCGGCAAGCGCCTGGTCCGGGAGGTCGCCGTAGGTGGAGGCAATGAAGTGGACCACGGCGTCATCCTGGGGAAGGCCCCTTTCAAGGATGTCGACGATGGCTGTCGCTACGTCCGAAAATGTGGTGTCAGGCATGGTTGATCCAGGTTTTTTGCACTGTGCCGCCTGGCGGTGATTGACAGGCGGCTTGGAATATTATTAACAAAATCGGTAATCAGGTCGAAGTGGTCCAGGATGCGCGGACCCCAGGCCGGCACACGACTTACCCGCCGTCAGGCGGCAGCAAGGCCTCTTCATGCCCCCGAAAATGGACTTCGACAACTACGACGCCGGCCCTTTTTACGATGAGATGTTCACCACCGACGGCAAACCCCGCGACGGTTGCCGGATGCTCCATGAGAAAATCGAGTCTCTGCCGCCCGGTGAGATCCTGGCCCGGCAGACGGCGGCCGAACAGGCCTTCTACGATATGGGCATCACCTTTACCGTGTACGGGCACGAAGAGGGAACGGAAAAGATCTTTCCCTTCGACATCATCCCCCGGGTCATCGAGGCCGCCGAATGGGATGCCCTGGAGCGAGGGCTGATCCAGCGCATCAAGGCGCTCAATCTTTTCATTGACGACGTCTACCATAAAGGCCGCATCATGGCTGACGGCGTGGTGCCCCGGTCGGTGGTGGAATCCTCCACCGGCTATTTCAAGGAATGCCAGGGATTAAATCCACCGCGCGGGGTGTGGTGCCACATCACCGGTTCCGATCTCGTGCGCGACGAGACCGGGCGGTTCATGGTGCTCGAAGACAACCTGCGCTGTCCTTCGGGCGTATCCTACGTGCTGGCCAACCGTCGGATCTTGAAGCGCGCCTTTCCGCAGGTATTTGAAACCATCGACATCCGGTCGGTGGACGACTACGCGCCGCTGCTGCTCGACATGCTCCACTCCATCGCGCCCCAGGTCGGCGCCCGCCCGACTGCCGCGCTCCTGACTCCCGGCGTCTATAACTCCGCCTATTTCGAGCACACGTTCCTGGCCCAGCAGGCCGGCATCGAGCTGGTCGAGGGGCGCGATCTGGTCGTTGTCGACGGCTACGTCCACATGCGCACCACCAAGGGACTTGAGCGGGTGGACGTCCTCTATCGTCGGGTGGGCGAGGACTTTCTCGATCCCAAGGTGTTTCGGCCCGATTCGCTGCTTGGCGTGCCCGGCCTCATGGAGGTCTACAAGGCCGGCCGGGTGGCCATGGCCAACGCGCCCGGCACCGGCGTGGCCGACGACAAGGTGGTCTACGCCTACGTGCCCCAGATGATCCGCTACTACCTGGGCGAGCAGCCGCTGATCGACAACGTCGAGACGTTTTTGTGCTGGGAGGACAAACAGCGCCGCCATGTACTGGATAATCTTGACACGATGGTCGTCAAGGCGGCGGCGGAATCCGGCGGTTACGGCATGCTGGTCGGCCCGGCAGCCACACCCGAGGAACGTCTGGCCTTTGCCGCCAAGATCGAGGCCGATCCGCGCAACTATATAGCCCAGCCGACCATTAACCTGTCGCGGGCTCCGGTCATCGTGGACGATCACTTCGAGGGCCGCCACGTGGATCTTCGCCCCTACATCCTCTACGGCGAGGACATCCGGGTCATCCCCGGCGGACTGACCCGGGTGGCGCTCAAGCGCGACTCCCTGGTGGTCAATTCCTCCCAGGGCGGCGGCAGCAAGGACACCTGGGTGCTCGGTTCCGGCCAGCCGCATCCGGATGTCGCATCGTAAACCCGGGCGCGTTGCCATGATCGAATCCAAGGAGCCTGCATGCTAAGCCGCGTGGCCGAAGCCATCTACTGGATGAGCCGCTATCTGGAACGGGCCGAGAATATTGCCCGGTTCCTCGACGTCAACTGGCACCTGACCCTGGACACGCCCGGCGGCAGGGGCGAGCAGTGGATGCCGCTGGTCTCGGCCATGGGCGACCATGGGCTTTTCACCGACCGAGGCCTGGCCGAGAACCGCAAAACCGTCATCCGCTTTCTGGCCTTTGACCCGGAATACCCCAACTCCATCGTCAACTGCCTGGCCCGGGCCAGGGACAATGCCCGCACCATCCGCGAGATCATTCCCACCGAGATGTGGGAACAGATCAACACGTTTTACCATCTGGTGCGCGAAGCCGCCCGGAGCTACGAAACGGTGCTCAATAACCCCTACCACTTCTGCGACGAGGTCAAGCGTCGCGATCTGACCATCAGCGGCATTGCCGGTGACGCCATGAGCCATGACGAGGCCTGGGACTTTTTCCGCCTTGGCCGGCTTCTGGAACGGGCGGACAAAACCTCGCGCATCCTTGATGTGAAGTACTTCATCCTGCTGCCGCGTCCGTCTGACGTCGGCTCCAACCTTGACTACGTGCAGTGGGGGGCGCTTTTAAAGGCCATCAGCGCCCTGGAGGCCTACCGTCGCCGTCATGGCCGCATCCAGCCCGAGCGGATTGTGGAGTTTTTGCTGCTCGACCATGACTTCCCGCGTTCGCTCCTGTGCTGCCTCATACAGGCCCAGCAGTGTCTGCACGCCATTACCGGCACGCCCCTGGGCTATTTCGCCAATCCGGCGGAAAAGCGTATCGGGTTACTGTGCGGCGATCTGGCCTATAGCGGCGTGGAAGAGGTGTTTGCCATGGGATTGCATGAATTTACGGATAATCTGCAAACCCGGATGAACCTTGTGGACGAGGCCATATTCGCCACCTTTTTCGCCACGTTTCCGGCTATTGACGCCGCCAGTCAACAGTGACAAGAGAGCTCCATGACATTTTGCCTCGGTATTACGGTAGAGGACGGCCTTGTCGGCATCGCCGACACGCGCATCACCTCCGGCAACGAACTGACGAGCGCCCAGAAGGTCTCCATCTATCAGAATGGGCATGGGGCTTTTTTTCTCATGACCTCCGGGCTGCGTTCTGTGCGCGACAAGACCCTGACCTATTTTGAAGAGGCGCTGGAGACCTGCGACAAGCCTTTTGACAAGCTCTACAAGGTCGTCAATGCCTTTGCCGCCGAGTTGCGCCGGGTGGCCACCGAGGACAAGGCCTTTTTGGCCGAGTCAGGACTGGGCTTCAACCTTCACGTCCTCATCGGCGGCCAGATGACGGCGGACGCCAACCACAAACTGTTTCTGGTCTATCCCGAAGGCAACTGGGTGGAGATCAACCAGGGCACGCCCTACCACATCATTGGCGAAGGCGGCTACGGCAAGCCGGTGCTCGACCGGACGCTCAAATATTCCGATCCGCTGCGTATGGCGCTCAAAGTCGGTTGTCTGGCCTTTGACTCCACCCGCATCAGCTCCTCGGACGTGGATTTTCCCATCGACGTGGTGCTGTACAACCGGGGGGGGCTTGAGATGGTGCAGCACCGCTACGAGAAGGAAGACCTGGCCGACATCTCCTCCTGGTGGCAGGAACATCTGCGCGGGTTGGTCCACAATCTGCCTTCGGAGTGGATCGACAATGTGGCTTCCAAACTCACCAAGGTGTGCGCGAAAACCGGCTGCCTGTCCGAGTCAAAGTAGACCGTGATCTGCCGTATCATGCACCGCACCCGCTACGACTACGGGTGTCGCGTCTTTTTGGAACCGCATCAGGTTCGACTTGTGCCGCGCGGCGACGCCAGCCAGCGGCTCCTGCGCTTTCATGCCGCCATCACCCCCGAGCCGGCCGGCCGGACGCTTGTGACCGATGCCCTTGGCAACACGGTGCTGATGGTCTGGTTTGTCGACACCACCGACCATTTTGCCGTGACCACCGAGGCCGTGGTGGAGACGTTGCGGGGCAATCCCTTCGACTATCTGGTGGAGACGCCCCGGGCCGTGTTGCCCATCCCGCTCACCCGGGCCGAAGCTGCCGTGGCTGCATCCTGCCTGGAGCCGGTGGCCGGGGAGCAACGGCGCACCTTGGCCCTGGCCGAACGCTTGCGCCAGGACGGCGCGGACACACCCCAGGATTTTGCCCTGGCCCTGCTCTCCTGGATCAGCGCCAATCTGCGCACCGGCGTTCGCCTCGAACCGGGTATTCTTGATCCCGACGCCGTCCTGGCCGCCGGGGAAGCCTCCTGCCGTGACCTGACGGTCTTCTTTATGGCCGCCTGCCGCCATGTCGGCATTCCGGCCCGGTTTGCCAGCGGCTATCACGAGGGCGATCCTGACAGCGACGAGCAGGATCTGCACGCCTGGGCCGAGGTGTGCCTGCCCGGCGGCGGCTGGCGGGGCTTTGATCCTTCTCTCGGCTTGGCCGTGGCCGATCGCCATATTGTGTTGGCCGCCTCGCCGCATCCTGACGACGCCGCCCCGGTTTTCGGGGCTTTTCGAGGTGACGGGGGGACGGCCCGCCTGACCCACGAGATTCGGCTTCAACTGTCGCAGCCCAACGAATAGCCCGGTATTAGAGGTTGGGTTTCGTGGCGGCTTGGAGTATCGTTTCTTGGAAACGAAACGGGGGCTGCATGAGTTTTTGCTGTCGTGCGTCCATGTGGCGTCTGCTGTTGGCCGTCCTGATCCTCTGTCTGGCTTGGGGGGGGAGCGCCCCGGCGCGGGCCGCCACGTCGGTCCTTGAGTTCACGCCTGAAGAAAAAGCATTTCTCGAAGCGCATCCGGTCATCCGGTTCAGCGACACCGACTGGCGGCCCCTGTCCATCTATGAAGACGGCCGGTTGCAGGGGCTTTTTCACGACTATTACAATCTGATTTCCCAGAAGACCGGTCTGGCCTTCCAGTTTGTCCTGGTTGGCGACGGCCATGATTTCCAGCAGGTCCTGGACGCTTTGCGCGAGCGGCGCATCGACATGATCGACGGTACGGGCAAGACGCCGGATCGGGCCAATTACGCGCTTTTTGTGGGACCGTTTTTGCGATTTCCCCTGGCGATCATGAGCCGCGACGACGCAGCCGTTTATTCCCTGGAATCCCTTGCCGGCAAGCGGGTGGCGGCGGGCAACGGCGGTACGGCTTACGAATACATCCGGGAGCACGGCAAGGGCATTGATCTGCTGCCGGCCAATGACGCGGCCGAGGCGCTTGGCCTGGTGTCAGTCGGCAAGGCCGACGCCGCCGTAGAAAATCTGGCCGTGGCCGCGTATGCCATTCGCGGAGCGGGACTGGCCAACGTCAAGATTTCCGGCCAGCTTGACTACAATTTCGAGATATTTTCCCTGGTACGCAAGGACTGGCCGCTTTTGGCCACTATTTTGCAAAAAGCCCAGGCGGCAGTGGACGATGCAGAGAAGGCCGCGCTTTTCGCCAAGTGGCTGCCGATCTACAAAGGCGCGACCCCAGCCGGCGCAGGCGCGTCTGCGGTCATGGGCAAGCCGGACGACGGCCGCACCGGCGTGACCCTGACCGATCGGGAGCGCGACTACCTCGGTCGCAAGAAGGCTCTGGCGTATTGTGTGGACCCGGACTGGGCGCCGATCGAGCGCATCGACGAAAATGGCCGGCATGTGGGCATTTCCGCTGATTTCCTGACACTTATGAGTGAACGTCTGGGCGTGCCCATGGTGCTTGTGCCGACGAGTTCCTGGAGCCAGAGCCTGGCTGCCGTGCGCTCCCGGCGTTGCGATTTTCTGGCCACTGCCGGCGAAACCAAGGAACGCCGCGGCTATCTGCGTTTTTCCTCACCCTATCTGCGGTTTCCCATGGTCGTGGCCACCCGGGCCAAGACGCCGTTTATTGACGATCCGGCCGGGCTGGCCGGCAAGACGCTCGGGGTGGTCAACGGCTACGCCAGCCTGGACATCCTGCGGGCCAAATACCCGGACATGCACCTGATGGAAGTGCCAAGCGTGTCCGAGGGCCTGCGCCTGGTGGCCGACGGCAAACTCTATGGCTACATCGACACCGTGCCGGCCATCAGCCAGGCCATCGCCAAGGACCACTTCAGCGATTTGAAAATCGCCGGCCGTCTGGAAGCCCAACTTGACCTGTCCATCGCCAGTCGGGACGATGAGCCGGAACTGGCCTCGTTGTTCCAAAAGGCCGTCAACGCCATATCCAAGGAAGAGTCCGACGCCATCATCAAAAAATGGGTGGCCGTCACCTTCGAGGAAAGCTTCGACTATACGAAGTTCTGGAAGGCGTTGGCCGGGGCGGCCCTGGTCTTTGTCCTGATCGTCTGGTGGAACCGCAAGCTCTCCCGGCTCAACCGGGCCATCCGCCAGGCCCATGAAGCCCTGGACGACGCCAATCGCGACATGGCGGCGCTGCTCGACAATGCCGGCCAGGGGTTTTTATCCGTTGATCGCGACGGGATGATTGCTCCCCGATACAGCCAGGAATGCCAAGTGCTGTTTGGCGTTGCTATCGCAGGGAAAAACGTGGCCGAACTGCTGTTTTCACCGGATACGGCCGAATGCCAGGCCATGAGCGTCAACATCAGGCGTCTCATCGACGAACCGGATGTCTACCGCCGGGACCTCTATCTGTCGCTTATGCCCAAGCAGGTGACCCGGGGCGAGCAGTCCTTGCGCCTGGGCTACCGTCCCCTGGAAGGGGGGCAGCTTATGTTCGTCATCACCGATGTCACCGGCGAGGCCCGCCTCAAGGACGCCGTGGCCCGGGAGCGCAACCGGCTGGCCTGCGTGGTGGCGGCGGTGCGGGAGCAGAACGACTTTTTTGCGGTGATCGACAGTTTTGCCGATTTCCGGCAATCCGGGGCCGCGTTGGTGGCCGCCGCTGCCGACGGCCGAGGGGCTCTGGATCGCGTGTACCGCCAAGTGCACACCTTCAAGGGACTCTTTTTGCAGCTCGAATGCGCCTTTGTGGCCAAGGCCCTGGACGCCCTGGAGACGCAATTGACCGGGCTTGGCCGGGAGGCGGTTTTGGACCTCGTCGCCGTGCAGGCCCTGCTGGCTGACCGGGCTGTGGACGAAGCCCTGGAAAAGGACCTTGACGTGGTGCGCGAGTCCCTGGGACCGGAATTTTTTAACCGTCGCGGCGAAATATGTCTCGGCGAGGAGTTGGCCGCCGCCCTGGCCTCCCTGGCCGAACGGCTGCTGACCCGGCTGGACGAGCTCCCCCTTGGGGCCGACGATCAGGCGGTGCTGACCGCAGCCCGCGATCTGCGCCATGTACCCATTGGCAAACTGCTGTCGGCCTATCCCCGACTGGTCGCCCGACTGGCCGCCGGCCGGGGCAAGCTCGTGGCGCCCTTTGGCGTGGAAGGGGATGCTGTCCTGGTTGATCCAACCCGGTTTGGCCCTTTGGCGAAATCTCTGGTACATGCCTTTCGAAATGCCGTGGACCATGGTCTGGAGACTCCTGACGAGCGCACGGCGGCCGGCAAGCCCGAGACCGGATCCGTGACCTGCCGCGTGCGGGCCGGGGACGGAAGCGTGACCATTGAAGTGGCCGACGACGGCCCGGGTGTGGATGTGGAAGCCGTGCGCTCGCGGGCCTTCGAGCTGGAATTGGCCGGAGCCGAAGAACTGGCGGCCATGGACGACCGGGCCATTTGGGAACTGCTTTTTTGTGACGGGTTTACCTCGCGCCGCACCGTCGGAGACCTCTCCGGCCGGGGCGTGGGACTGGCCGCCGTACGGGCCGAGGCCGAGCGCCTTGGCGGCAATGCTTCTGTAATAAGCCAGCCGGGCCAGGGAATGCGTCTGATTGTCACCGTGCCCCTGCCTGGCGCTCAGCGTCAAATTGATCGGGAGATGGTATGACCGAACACCTGGACGTGAAAGCCTTTCTGGACGCGCTGACGGCACGGACCAGTACTTTTTTTCTCGAAGAACTCGGTCTTGCCACCACAGAGACCGCCTTTCATTTCGATGATGTGCAAAAGCTTGATCTGCGCCACCTGACCGCCATTTTGAGCGCCACCGGCCAGCTGAAGCTCTATCTCGCCTACAGTTTCGATGCCTCGCTCATTGAAGCGGCCTTTGCCGCCTATACCGCCGACCTCGACATTGCCGAGGAGGAGCGCGAGGACGCCATGCAGGAGACCGCCGGCGACATTATCAACATCATCGTGGGCAATGCCCTGGCCGACGTGGCCAACAACGGCCCCTCCATCGCCTTGTCCCCGCCCATCATCATCACCGAGGCCAAGTCGGTCATGCGCCACCGCGGGGCGAAATTCGCCTCGGCCGAGCTGACCGCCGATGCCGGCGCTCTGGCCATCCATCTGATCGGCCCGGGTGAACTGTTTGACGACGCACTTGAGTATGTGAAGGAGTAAGGCATGAAATCCCTACGCATTCTGGTGGTGGACGATTCAGGCCTCACCGTGAAAAAAATGACCAAGCTCCTGGAAGACCTCGGCCACGAGGTGGCCGGCGTGGCCACCACCGGCCAACAGGCTGTGGAGCGCTTCGCCGCGGTGGCCCCGGACGTCACCACCATGGACATCACCATGCCGGATATGAACGGCATTGAGGCCACCCGGCGCATCCTGGCCGACCACCCCGGGGCCTGCATTATCATCGTCACTTCCCACGGCCAGGAACAAATGGTCATGGACGCCATCGAGGCCGGGGCCAAAGGCTATATCCTCAAACCCGTCAAACAGGAAAAACTGGCTGAAACCCTCGATACCGTTGTGGCCAAATACCTGTGATGCAAAGCGGCTCCATGCTCGAAAGCGCCCTGTTGCAAACGCACTTCGACGTCATCCCTTTCGGAATCTACGTCGTGGACGTGGCCACGTACGAGTTGGTCTTCATCAACCGCCACTACCGGGAGAGCCTTGGTCCAGTGGAAGGGGGGGCGTGTTACAAGGTCCTTTACGACAATGACGCCCCGTGTCTGCATTGCCGCATCCCGCAGGTGTTGACTGCCGAAGGGATGCCAAACGGCCAGACCGCCATCTACGATTACTATAACGAACGCGACGAGAAGTGGGCCCAGATCCAGGAAAAAGCCATGGGCTGGCCCGACGGCCGGGTGGTCAAATACGCCATTGCCGTGGACATCTCGCAACTCAAGGATACGCAGAACCGGCTGGCCGAGGCCCATGCCGAATTGGCCATACGCAACCGGGAATTGGCCAGACAGAATACGGCCCTGATGGCGAACATGGATTTGCGTGAGCATGTGGAGCGCATCGCCCGCCATGATCTCAAGGCCCCGCTGTCCGCGCTTATCGGCCTGCCCCAGGTGCTCCAGGAAAATTACGATCTGCCGCCTGAGGCGGCCCATATTGTGGGGCTCATTGAGCAGGCCGCCCATTCCATGTTGGATATGCTCAACCAGTCCTTGGTGCTCTACCGCCTGGAAACCGGCGCCTTCGTCCTCACCCCCCATCCTCTGGATATCCTGGATCTGGCCAGCCGCACCTGCGCCCGGCTTTGCGCCATGGCCATTTCCCGGGGACGCACCCTGGAGACGACTCTGTCCGGGGGCGCAGTGCCGGCCGGAGCCCGGGTGGAATACGCCGGCGACGATCTGCTCCTTGGCCCCATGCTGCAAAACCTCCTTGTCAATGCCCTGGAGGCTTCGCCGGACGGCGGTCGCGTGGCCGTGGATGTCCAGCCCGGACCGCAGGCCATCCGCCTTGTCGTCACGAATGTCGGCGAAGTGCCGCCGGAGATACGCTCCAGGATGTTTGACAAGTATGTCACTGTGGGCAAGCGGGGAGGGACCGGCCTTGGAGCCTATTCCGCCGCCCTGGCCGCCAAAGCCCACGGAGGGGACATCGCGCTTGACGCCGGCGTCCCCGGGCACACCACCATCATCGTCACCCTGCCTCGGGTCGGAGTCGCTGTCGCATGATGGAGAATGCCCTGTTTGAAAGCCATTTCGACCTGATCCCGTTTGGCATCTATGTGGTGGACGCGGCCACGAACTGCATCATCTACTGCAACAAGGCCTTTCACGAGCATTTTGGCAACCATATCGGCCGCTGTTGCCACCTGGCCCTCTATGAGCGCGAGTCGCCCTGTCCCTGGTGCCATCTGCCGGAGCTGATGACCGCCCAGGGGCGGCCCAACGGGCAAACCCGGGTGTTTGAGCATTTCAATGAATCCGATGACCGCTGGTACCAGATGCAGGTGCGGGCCATGACCTGGCCTGACGGGCGGGTGGTGCGCTATGCCATTGCCGTGGACATCTCCCAGCTCAAGGCCACCCAGAACCAGTTGGCCGAAGCCCATGCCACCCTTGCCCTGACCAATCTCGAACTGGTGCGCCTCTCCACCACCGACATGCTCACCGGACTGGCCAACCGCCAACATGTCGAGACCTTGCTGCTGGCCGGATTGGCTGGGAGGGCCGAGGAGGGGACCCCCTACAGCCTGATCATGCTTGATATCGACCATTTCAAGGCCATAAACGACCGTTATGGCCATCTGCGCGGCGACGCCGTGCTCCGGGCTTTGCCCGGGATGTTGCGACAAGGCGTGCCAACAGGGGCGACCGTTGGACGCTGGGGCGGAGAGGAATTCTTGGTCAGCTGCCCGGGGATGCGTCTGGCCGAGGCCTATGTCCTGGCCGAGAAGTTGCGTCTGGCCATAGCGGGGATTGATCTGGCGGAGGTGGGCGCCATCACCTGCAGTTTCGGCGTGGTCGAGGCCCGGACCGGCGACGATCTGGAAACCCTGCTGACGCGCGTCGATCATGCCCTGTATGCGGCCAAGGATCTCGGGCGCAACCGGGTCGAGACGGGCTGACCGGTTCATGCCTATTGCCGGCTTTACAGGCCGGGAAAAAGTCTTTACCGCCTGTCTTTCCGGTCGAAGCGTCCTGCGGCGGGTACGCCCGGCTCCACCTCCCACATGAAGGACGGCACATCATGGATGCCAGACTGGCCAATCCTGCACCGCTTGGCCTCATGGGCTTCGGCATGACCACCATTTTACTCAACATCCACAACGCCGGATGGTTTCCCATCGGCTCCATGGTCCTGGCCATGGGCATTTTTTACGGCGGCATGGCGCAAGTCATTGCCGGCATCCTGGAATTTCGAAAGGGGAACACCTTTGGCCTGACGGCCTTTGCCAGCTATGGATTCTTCTGGCTCACGCTGTGCGGTCTTATCATGCTGCCCAAGCTTGGCCTGGCCGAGCCCACCCCGGAGGCCTTTATGGGCTGGTTTCTCTTTCTCTGGGGCATATTCACCCTGTTTATGTTTCTGGGGACCCTGGGCGGCAACTTCGTGTTGAAATTCGTCTTCGGTTCCCTGACCGTGCTTTTTTTCCTGCTGGCTGCCCGGGACTGGCTGGAATCGGCAGCGATTGGCCGCTTGGCCGGCTACGAGGGTATCCTGTGCGGGGCCAGCGCTTGCTATCTGGCCATGGCTGAGGTGCTAAACGAAAAATACGGTCGCACGGTGCTGCCTGTGGGTTGAGCGAGGCCCCTGGCCGCTGCCGCCCGTGGATGCGCCCCTAGGCGGACATGTGCGTCGCCAAGCCGACACCCGTGGAAACGGGCGGTCGGCTTTCTTATTTTGTGGTGCGAACAGGATCTGCCGGCAGCGGGAGCTTGGCCTTGATGGCTTGCGCGGCGGCCTCCAGATGCTGTTTGAGGGCGAGAAACACCTCGTGGGCAGCGGAAGCATCATTTTCGCGCAGCATGATTTCCAGACGTCCGGCCAGACGACGGGACGATTCCGCTCCTACGGCGCCGGCGATGTTTTTGAGCGAATGGGCGGCCAGGGCTGCCTCGCTCCAGTTTTCCTTGTCGCTACAGAGACTGACCAGCCGCAGCTTGCGGGGATACTGGCGCAGGAAATCGTCTTCGATCTCCCGCAGCAGGTCCGTGTCGTCGCCCAGACGGCGCAACGCGGCCTGCGAATCCAATGCCGTCTCCGACTCGGCAACCGGGGGCGGGGAAACGCCTTGGCTGTCGATGCCGCCGGCAATGCGGCCCAGAAGTTTGTCCAGCGTCTTAAAATCCAGTGGCTTGGGAAGAAAATCGGTCATCCCAGAGTCCAAGCAACGCTCCATGAATCCGGAAAAGGCGTGGGCGGTCATGGCCACCACGGGCACGTGGCGGTTTTTCGGACCGGCCTGGCCGCTGCGCAGCCGCCTTGTGGCCTCCATGCCGTCAAGTTCCGGCATTTCAATATCCATGAGCACCAGATCAAACGTATCGTCTGCCAGATGGCGCAAGGCCTGCCGGCCGTCGGGAGCCACGGTTGTCCGGTGGCCGCGTCGGGATAAAAAGGTCGTGGCCACCTTGACGTTGACCGGGTTGTCTTCGGCCAGAAGAATGTGAAGAACTCTGGTGACCGGCCGTTCGGGCTCGGCCTGGGGTGCTGACTGGGGAGGGATGGCCAGGGCCGGGGTCAGAGGCAGGCGAACCCGAAACAGGCTCCCCAAGCCAGGGGTGCTCTGGGCTTCGATGACGCCGCCCATAAGCCGGCAGAGTTCCCGGCAGATGGCCAGCCCCAGGCCGGTGCCGCCGAAGTGGCGGGTTACGCTGGAATCGGCCTGGGTGAACATGTCAAACACTCGCTCCAGGCGGTCGGGGGGAATGCCGACGCCGGTATCGGCGACGATCAGTTCCAGGCGGTCCGGCTCGGCCAGGATACAGGCGCGCAGGCTGACGCTGCCGTGTTCGGTGAATTTAACGGCATTGCCGAGGAGGTTAATGAGAATCTGGCGCAGCCTGCCCTGGTCGCCCCGAATGTAGCGCGGCACGTCCGGGGCGATAACCAGGGACAGGATGAGTCCCTTGTGCAGCGCCTGGGGGCGCAGCGTGCGGGCCACGCCGGCCAGGGTGCGGCGCAGGTCGTAGTCCTCGGTGACCAGTTCCAGCCTTTTGGCCTCAATGCGTGAGAGATCGAGAATGTCGTTTATGATGGCGAGCAGGTTGCCGCCGGCTTCACGGACTGTTTCCAGGGCATCGCGTTGTTGCAGGGACAGCTCTGTGCCAAGGGTCAGCTCGGTCATGCCGATGACGGCGTGCAGGGGGGTGCGGATTTCGTGGCTCATCTTGGCCAGGAAATCGCTTTTGGCCCGGTTGGCGGTTTCGGCCGCTTCTTTGGCCTGGCGGAGTTCGGACTCGATGACCTTGACGTCGGTAATGTCGCGCACCACGGCAAAGTAGCGGCGCTCGTCTCCAAGGCCGGCCGGGTGGCGGTGTAGTCGCAGGGCAACGGGGAAAATGTGGCCGTCCTTATGGCGGTATTCCTTTTCAAAGACCTCGGAGAAGCCTCCGGCGTCGACTTCGGCCAGGATTTGTGCCTCGATGGGGTGCCAGGCTTCGGGGGTGATGTCCCGGTAGGTCATGGCCGAAAGTTCGTCTGCATCGTAGCCGAGCATGGCCCGAAAGGCCGGGTTGGACTCAACCAGCCGATAGTCGCTGGAGACCACGACGAACCCATCGTGCATGGAGTCCAACAGCAGTTGGTAGCGGGTCTGGGAGGCGATCAGTTTTTGTTCCGAACGCTTGCGGGCGGAAATGTCCAGCAGGACGCCGATAATGCCGGCTGGCGCGCCCGAGACGTCGCGGAACAACGACTTGAAGACAATGAGGTCGCGCACGGACCCGTCGCTATATTCCAAGGATGTTTCATATCCAACGGTGCGGTGTGGACTGGTTAAGGCCGCCTGATCCATTTCCGCGCACAGTCTGGCCCGGTCCGGATTTTCCATGGCATGCACGGTCTGGCCGATGATGACCTCGCGGGGCCGGATGTCGCGCGTATAGGGCGTATTGCAGCCCAGGTAACGGCCGTCGAGGTCTTTGTAAAAAAGCGGCAGGGGGATGGCGTCGATGAGCTCTTGGGTGAATTGGATCCGCTGACGCAATTTGTCGGCCATTGCGTCCAACGCCCGGCCAAGGTCGGCCATTTCCCCCTGACCGGCGGCGAGGCCGGAGCGGCGGTCAAGATCGCCGGCGGCCATGCCCTTGGCCATGGAGGCAAGCTGTTCGCCCGGGCGCAAGAGGAAAATCTGGTTGAACAGGTAGGCTGCCCCCAGGGCCAGGGCCACGGACAGGCCGAAAAAGAACATGTCGCGTTGCCAGGTCGTGGCCAGGACGGCGGCATGGATCGCCTCCGGCTGGCTCAGGCGGATATACAGGCGGTTCTCGCCGAGGGGGCCAACCGGGGAAAAAATGGCATGATGCTCTACGCCGTCCAGGCCAGGCCCGGTCCAGTCGATGGCTCGCGCTTCGCTCTTTAAGCGGGGCAGCAGGGCTTCGGTTCCGGGCACAGGGCGGCCGAGGGCGGCAGGGGTGCTCGGCCAGGCGGCCAGCATCAAACCCTTGTCGTCAAACAGGCAGGCCTGGGCCGCTTCCGGCATCCGGATACCGTTAAAAATGGCGGCGAACCAGTCCGGGCGCAGCACGACGGCGCAAACGCCTCCGAGTGTTCCCGCGCTGTCTTTCACGGCGTGGGCCAGGAGCAGGCCGGCCGGAACAGCCCCCTGGCCGGTCTGGTACCCGTCTATGGTCCGGTCGGGATTGTCCAGGGCCTGGGCCAGCCAGGAATGTGCGACAGGGGAGGGCGTTGCGTCGGAAGCGGGTGCTGCAGCCACCAGACTGCCATCGGGCGCTATGAGGAATAATTGGACAAAATTGGGGAAAATGTTTTTGGCGTCGGCGAATACCTTGGCGCTGGCGTCAGGCTCTCGCTGCGTGACCGGCTGGAGATGCGTCAGGCCGTTGAGCACTTCACTGGCGCTGGACAGCAGGGCCTGGGCATTGCCGGCGGCCAGATCGGCAATGCTGTGCATCCCGCTTTCGACCGCTTCGCGGGCCATACGGCGTTTTTCCAGGGAAGAGGCCACATGGAGCGCAATGATCGGGGCCAGCGTCAGCACAACAAGCCATAGCAATCGGGTGCGCAGGCTTCGAAGCCGTCGCCACGCCATGCCAAGTTCTCCCGGAAAAAATGAGCCGAAGTGCCAAAGGGCGAACACCGTCAGGGAATTGCCTAAAAGACTTCGGCGGGCAAAGCAAGGGCGGCAGCGCGATTCAGGCGGCCGGCAGGCAGTTTTGTCCGAGAACAAAGCCCCGGGACTGCAAGCGGTCGAGGATCTCTTCAGTCGCTCCCCGGCAGGCCACATAGGGCAGCACGAAACAGGCCTCCGGGCCGGGCACGGCATCCCAAGGCAGGACCGGCCGGCCGGCCACGCGTTTGCCCACCTTGTCGGGATCAATATCGAGCCAGGCCTCGATGACGATGCCGTGGTCCAGGAGTCGTTCGGCCCGGCGGCGGGTGATGCGTCCGGCCCCGGCCACGATGACCCGGGGATGGCAGGGATTGATCCGAGCCAGGAAGCGGGCCAAATAGCCGGCCTTGATCCGGAAGAAGGCCTCGGTATGGTAGCGGGAGTCAACCCGGGAAAGTCGTCCGGGCGGGTCGTTCCAGGTCAAGAGCGTCTGCGGCAGTTTATCCATGACCACGCCGGCCTCCAGCCAGCGTAGCCACAACTCGTAATCCTCGGGGAAATCGCCAGCCCGGTAGCCGCCGTGGCGATCAATCAGTTCCCGGCGAAACAGCACCGAAGGGTGGGGCAGGGGGGATTCCCGGAAAATGCCCAACCGGATCGCCTGATACGATGTCAGGCTGTTGCACCAGTCAATATGGGTCTGGTAGCCCTGGGCGGCCCGGGCATCCCCGCCAAAGGCCACCTGGCACGACACCAGCCCCACAGCCGGATTGGCGTCGAGGTGCCGGGCCTGACGCAACAGGCGATCGGGATGGCAGAGGTCGTCGGCGTCCATGCGGGCGATGGCCCAGCCTCGAGCTGCCGCAATGCCGGCTTCGAGGGCGGCGACGATGCCGCGGTGGGGGCGGGACAGCAGACGAAAGCGACTGTCGCGGCCGGAAAAGGCGGCGGCAACGGCGCGGGTGGCCCCGCCGTCGTCGGAACCGTCGTCCACGATGACGACCTCAAAGTCGTCCAGGGTCTGGCCGGCCAGACTGTCCAGGGCGGCGGGCAGGGTGGCGGCGGCATTGCGGGCCGGCAGGACAACGGAAATCATTCTGGGAGTGTAGCGAGATGGGAAATGGTGGGCAAGAAGCGGCAACTACCTAGTTTATCGAGGTATTCAATTTGTTTGTTTTGAGGCAAGCTGCATTGCTCTGGAGCATGGCATTTGATAGGATTATATATCGCCACCGGGGAGACGTATTACCTGCCATGTCCGACCCGAGAATCCTCCTTGTCTCCGATAATCCAAGTTTGGCTGCCGCTGTTGAGCGGCATTGCGGCATGTTGTCCGGGCTTGGGGCCGTGCAGATCCGTGATCCCGACGCCGCCGTGGCCTTGCTGGCCGCCGGGGATCGAGGCCTCGTGCTCCTGTGCGTCGTGGATCTGGCTCTGTCTGAAACGGCGGTGCGGGCATTGGCGGCAGCAGCGGCCAGCGGCGCGATTCCCTGGCTGGCCGTGGCCGAACGCTACCGGCCGCAGTTCCGCGATCTGGCCCAGGAACTGGACGCCATCGACTTTGTCGTGGCCGAGGCCGAGGACCCGCAGTCCGTGGCGCGGTTTGTGGACCGGCTGCTTAAAAACCGTTCGGCCCGCATCCTGGTGGTGGAAGATTCCGCTTTCATGCGGCTTTTTTTGCGTCGTCAACTGCGCCGTTACCAGTTTCGCGTCCACATGGTCGCCTCGGCGGCCATGGCCCTGGCTGTCCTCGAACAGCGCCCGGATATCACTGCCGTCATTATCGATTACGACATGCCGGAACAAAACGGCGTGGAGCTGACCCGCACCATCAGGCGGCGTTTCCGCCAGCGCGAAATCTGTCTCATCGGTATTTCGGGCAAGGCTCCCCGGTCCATTTCAGCGGAATTTCTCAAAAGCGGCGGCGACGACTACCTGCATAAGCCCTTTGAGCGCGAGGAGCTGTATTGCCGGGTGCTGCACGGCGTCGAGGCCGTGGAAAGGATGCTTGAAATCAAGCGTCTGGAGCGCCTGCGCCGGATGTTTCTGTCCATGCTGGCCCATGATCTGAAAAGCCCGGCCGGCGGGATCGTCGGCGCGGCCAATCTGATCCTCGACGGCGTATGCGGCGATATCGGGGGCGAAGTCCGGGAGATGGCGGCGGTGATCAGCCAGGCCGGACGCCGGCTGTGTACCCTGGCCGCCAACATGCAGGACCTCACCCGCCTGGAAACAGGCCACCTGGAGCCGGCGCTGGCGGCCTCGCATCTCGACGCCCTGATCATGGAACGGGTCAGGCTGGCCGAAGCCACGGCTGCCGGCAAGGGGATCCGGGTCGAGGCCCGGGTGCCGGATCTGCCGGTCATGCTGTTTGATCCCGACCTCATGGCCCGGTTGCTCGACAACCTGCTTTCCAATGCCATCAAGTTTTCGCCGGCGAAAAGTCTGGTGCGTCTCACGTTGTTCTTGGCCCAAAACGAGGTGGTGGTGCGGGTCAGCGATCAGGGGCCGGGCATCCTCATTGAGGAGCGGCATCGACTGTTCAAGCCCTTTGAACGCCTGTCGGCCCGGCCCACAGCCGGGGAAAAAAGCCTCGGTCTGGGGTTGGCCATTGCCGAAGGCATTGCCGTGGCCCACGGCGGACGCATTTGGGTGGAATCCGACCCGGGGCAGGGTGCGGCCTTCTGCTTTACCCTGCCCCTGATGCCGGCGCTGGATCAGTTCGACGCCTGCTCCTGCTCGTAGACGTATTCCCGTACAGTCACTCCCCAGGCCCGGGGCGTGCGGCCGATGGCCGCCGCCAGCTTGCTGTTGTCGAGCACCGAGTAGGGCGGGCGTTTGGCCTTTTGCGGATAGGCCGACGAGGGGATGGGCGTCACCCGGC